>JBOGIC010000889.1:0-12515 GCA_050744985.1 Acidimicrobiales bacterium | reverse complement strand
GGCGCGTTCGCACCGGCGCCGGGCGCGTTGGGCGCGGGCCCGGGCTGGCCCACGACGACCCCGCCGGGCGTCACCGCCGGCGGTGGCGTGGGCGTGAGGTCTCCCGGGCCGAGCACGGTGGGCGGGCTGGGGTCGACGACCGGCGCCAGGCGCGTCGTATCGGTGGCGAGGCGCGGCAGCGTCTGCACCTGCCGCAGGGGCGGGTTCTCCCCGCGAACCTCGATGGCGATGAGGCCGATGCCGATCAGGACCAGCGAGTACAGCGCGAGGTTCACGCGATAGCCGGTCGGGAGCGCCGCCGCCCGGCGGCCGGCTCCCTGCACTGACCGGAACGGGTTCGGCCCCACCGGCCGAAGGTTATCTCAGCCCTTTTGCGCCACCACCGTCGAAGGCTGGTTCGCGTCGCGGGCGCTGTCCATGCGCTCGACGAGCTGCGCCCTGCGGGCCTCGACGTCCGGGCCGAGCACCTCGGTCAGCTTGGGGACGGCCTCCATCATCTTGGGGAAGATCTCGCGCTCCTCCTCCTCGACGTGGTGCTGCACGGCCTGCTGCAACTCTTTGACGAGGGACGACACATCGCTTTGGCTGCGGAGGCCCTGCTCGATCTGGGAGATCAGACCCTTGGCCTCCTCGTGCTCGGCCCGCGCCTCCTCGGAGTCGCTGTGGCCGACCTTGGTGGCCAGGAGCGGGTACACCAGCTCCTCTTCGACCATGGCGTGGACGGTGAGCTCGTCGCATATCTGCCGGGCGATGTCCGGTTCGTTGGTCTGCTCGAACTGCGAGAACAGGCCCTCCACCTTGCGGTGGTCGGCTTTGAGTGGGGCAAACGGGTCAGCCATCACGGCCTCCTTGTCGGGGGTCGGTCAACGGCCCCTACCTACCCGGCGCAAGGTTCACAGGAACCACGCGGCACCCGCTCAGGAAACTCTCAGGGTCCGGGGCGTTACTACAGGCATGGAGACACGCACCCTCGACGACGTTCAGGCCACGCAGGCCGGCGACGACGTTCAGGCCACGCAGGCCGGCGACGACGTCCGTGACCCGCCGGCGGGCGACGTCCGGGCGATGTAGGCCGGTGGCCCGGTCCCACTACCAGGTCCTGGGCGTGGCGCCCCATGCGTCCGACGCCGAGATCCGCCGGGCCTACCGCCGCCTGGCCCGGCTCCACCACCCCGACGCCAACCCGGGCTCGGCGCAGCCGTCGGGCCCGGGGATGGCCGAGATAAACGTGGCCTGGGAGGTGCTCGGCGACCCGGAACGGCGCCGGGTGTACGACGACGCCATCGGCACGACGCCCCGGCCGCGAGCGAGCTGGGGCCCGGCGATCGACGACGACGCTGACGACGAGCTCGACGACGATCTCGACCACCTCCGGGACGATCCCGCCGACGTCGCCGCGCGCCAGCGTCCCGCCGACCTGCTGGTCGCCCTCCCGGTCTTCCTGCTTGTCATCGCCGTCGCCACGTTCGCGTTCGCCGCCATGGTGCAGTCGAACCTCCTGCGCACCGTGGCCCTGCTCCTGGCCCCGGTGACCCTCGCCGCCTTTGCCGCCGCGCCCCTGTTCGCCATGCTCCGCGCCCGTAGCCGGGACCAGGCCGAGTGAAGCCCCGCCGCGCCGGTCTGGCCCTCGCGGTCGCATTGGTGACGACGGCGTGCGCCGGGGGCGATGCCACCGTGACCCCGGGCCCGACGAGCACCTCGGCGTCGGCCGTGCCCTCGACGGCTCCGCCGCCCACGACCGTTCCCCCGACGACCGTTCCCCCCACGACGGCGGCGCCCAAGGCGGCACCGCCGACCGGGCTGGCCGACGTGCAGGAGCTCGAACCGTCGGTCGTGGTCGCCCTCAAGGGGTTGAACGGTGACAACTTCACCGGCGGCCCGCTGCCGGGCTACGAGACCCACCGGGCCTTCCTCCAGCCGCCGGCGGCGGAAGCCCTGGCGCGGGTGCAACGCGGGCTGGCGACACGGAACCTGGGCCTCAAGATCTACGACGGCTACCGGCCGTACCGGGCCACGCAGTACATGGTCGACTGGGCGCGGTCGCACGGCCAGGGCCACCTGGTGGGCCCGTACATCGCCACGGTCAGCTACCACAACTCCGGGCAGGCGGTCGATCTGACCCTGGTCGAGCGCAGCACCGGCCGCGACATCGACATGGGTACCGGCTACGAGGCCTTCGGCCCGGCGGTGCATACGGCCAACGCCACGGGCGTGGCGGCGGAGAACCGCGCCATCCTGGTCAACGCCATGCATGCCGAGGGCTTCGAGAACTATCCGGGCGAGTGGTGGCATTTCAACTATTTCGTCGCCGGAGCCAAGGTCCTCGACGAGCCGGTTCGCTAGGGTTGGCTGGCGGGGTCGGAGGTGAGGGCCGATGGGGCCGCAGGGGGCGATTCGCGACGCTGACCGGGACGTGGTCCTCGAGCCGCTGTCGTTCCGCAACCTGACCGTCAAGAACCGCGTCTTCCGGTCCAACATCTCCGGCCGGTTCGACAACTACGACGGCTCCGGCAACCGGGCCCGCATCAACTGGGAGACCAAGTTCGCCCGCGGCGGCGTGGGCGCCATCATCTCGTCGTTCGTGCCCGTGACCATGCAGGGCCGGATCGTCCCCAACTACGCCACGATCGACCGCGACGAGCGCATCCCGTTCTGGCGTGAGGTAGGGCGGGCGGTGCACGAGCACGACTGCCGGTTCCTCATGCAGCTGAGCCACGGCGGCCGCCAGCGCGACATCGTCGGCGTCGACTTCCCGCGGGGCATCAGCTCGACGAGCCGCCCGGAGACGCTCAACGGCCTGCGCGCCGACGCCATGACCGCCCAGGAGATCAAGGACACGATCGCCGCCTTCGCCGCGGGCGCGCGCCGGGCGCGCGAGGCCGGGCTGGATGGCGTCGAGACCCACTCGGCCAACGGCTACCTGTTCACCCAGTTCCTCAGCTCGGCGATCAACGACCGCACCGACGAGTACGGCGGCTCGCTCGAGAACCGGGCCCGATTCCTCCTCGACGTGATCCGGGCGATCCGCGCCGAGGTCGGCAACGACTTCCACGTGCAGGCGAAGGTCAGCGTGGGCGAGTACAACAACGCCCTGTTCCCCTGGGAGAAGCCCGGGAACACGGTCGAGGAGAGCGTGCAGGTCTGCCGGTGGCTCGAGGAGGCGGGCGTCGACGCCATCCACGTGTCCAGCGGCACGAGCTTCCCCCACCCGAAGAACCCCGCCGGTGACTTCCCCCTCGACGTGGTCAACCGCACCTACGGCAGCGTGCTGTCCAGCGGAATCTACACGTTGCGCAACCTCGTCATCTTCCGCACGTGGCCCATCAACGCCGGATGGCGGTGGTGGTGGAAGCGCCAGTGCGGACCGGTGATCGAGGGCATCAACCTCCCGCTGGCTCAGGCGGTCAAACGGGCGGTGAAGGTGCCCGTCATCTGCACCGGGGGCTTCCAGACGGCGTCGGTGATCGCCGGGGCCATCCGCCGGGGTGGCTGCGACGCCGTGTCGATCGCCCGCCCGCTGGTGGCCAACAACGACCTGGTGAAGCTGTTCGAGGCGGGCCACGACCGGCCGCCCAAGCCGTGCACGTACTGCAACCGGTGCCTCATCAACACGCTCATGAACCCACTGGGCTGCTACGAGCCCAAGCGGTTCGACTCGCGTGAGGAGATGATCGACCAGGTGATGTCGGTGTTCACACCGCCGCCCTACGGCGACGAGATCACATCGTGAGGACGCTCGCCCGCGTCCTCGTGGGCCTGTGGGTCGTCGTGGTGCTCGTCGCCGGCGTCGGAGCGCTGTGGCTGATGACCCACGACGTGCCGGAGACCTACGTCGGCATCGAGGACCACTTCAAGTACGGATCGATCGGCTCGGAGAAGCGGGCCGGGGTCCCGGACCGCATCTGGTACGTCCTGCCCACGGTGTTCCCCGACCTCCTGCCGCCCGGTGACGGCGAAGGCTACGAGCGGATGGGGTTCATCTACGAGCCGGGCCACGACCGCCCCATCGGGACGAGTTACCGGGAGCACCCGATCGGGATGATCGGGCTGAACTGCGCGGTCTGCCACACGAGCACGGTGCGGGACACGCCGACATCGGACCCGCGGCTCGTCCTCGCCATGCCCGCCAACCAGCTGAACCTGCGTGCCTACCTGCAGTTCCTGCGGGATGTGGGCCAGGACCCGCGCTTCAACGCCGACACGCTGATCAAGGCGATGAAGGCGGACCGGCCTCTCCCGAAGTGGCAGGAGCTGATGTACCGCTACCTGGTGATCCCCCGGACGAAGGACGCGCTCGAGCAGACCAACGTCGACTATGCCTGGGTGGACAGCCGGCCTGCGTGGGGCCCGGGCCGGGTGGACACGTTCAACCCGTACAAGGTCTACCTCGGCCTCAACGTGGACGACGGCACCGTGGGCACGAGCGACCTGCCGACGATTTGGAACCAGCGGCCCAAGGAGGGGATCTACCTCCACTGGGACGGCAACAACGACTCCGTGGCCGAGCGCAACAAGAGCGCGGCCATCGGAGCCGGGGCGTCGCCGGAGTCGCTCGACCTCGACTCGCTGCAGCGGATCCAGGACTGGATCTACGACCTGCCGGCACCGGCGTTCCCCGCCGACAAGATCGACCGCGCCAAAGCCGACCGGGGCGCGGCGGTGTACGCCCGCGAGTGCGCGTCCTGCCACCAGTTCGGCGGCTCGCAGGTCGGCCAGGTCATCGCCGCCGGCGACATCGGCACCGACGTCCAGCGCGTGAACTCGTTCACCGCCGAGCTGGCCGTGGAGATGAACACCATCGGCACCGGCCAGCCGTGGCGGTTCTCCCACTTCCGCAAGACCGACGGTTACGTGAACGCCCCGCTCGACGGCGTCTGGCTGCGGGCGCCGTACCTGCACAACGGCAGCGTGCCCACCATGCGGGCTCTGCTGTTCCCCAACGAACGGCCGGCCTCGTTCTACCGGGGTTACAACGTCTACGACTATCAGAACCTCGGCTTCGTCTCGACGGGCCCGGAGGCCGAACGGGTCGGGTTCCTGTACGACACGTCGCGGCCGGGCAATGCCAACACGGGCCACCTGTACGGCACGCGGCTCTCGGTCGCCGACCGCGAGGCGATCGTCGAGTACATGAAGACGATCTGAGCCTCCTCGGCGCTCATTCCTCCAGGGCGCGCAGGACGAGCCACCAGGATGCGAGACCGTGTGCGCACCAGCCCTCAGGTTCGACGAGGCAGTCGTCGGGACATCGGCAGACACCGTCGGCGAGCCACTCGGCCAGCTCGTCCTCGTCGGGCGGCGCCCATCCGCTGTTGACCTCGAACCACTCGTGCGCGTTCTCGACGGCCTGCGCCCCATCCATCTTTCAGCTGCTGGTGACCGCGGCGCGGTAGAGGCCCACGGGCTGGTTCGACGCGATCCACAGGTACCCCTGGTGCAACTTCACCGACATCGGCGCACCCATCGTCGGCATACCCGGCACCACGGGCTGCAAGGCGGTCCCATGCAGCGCATAGATGCCGTTGTAGTAGCAGAGGTCGAGGATCGTGCCACCCAGGCTGATGCCGCCCAGCGAGCCGATCGCAAGGAAGAGCCCGATCTCGCCGGAGACGGTCACGAACCGGTTGCCACTCCACCTGACGATCGCATGGGTCTCGTAGGGAAAGGCGAATGTGGTCCTGACCGCGTACAGGTCCCGGCCGTGGGTGACCAGCCGGTAGTCGACCGGCCCGCTGTGCATCAATGTCGCCCGTAGGCTCGGGTCGATCCTCCAGACCTGCGACAACGAGGCGGCGGCGTTGATGCCGGTCACCCAGAGATCGTTCCCGTAGACGACCATGGACGTGACGAAGCCGGCGTTGCCCAGACCGGTGAGGTCGAGCAGCTTGGTCACGGTGGTGCCGTCGTAGGCGTAGACCCCGGCGTTCTCGCCCGTCCCGTAGGCGCCGAACGTCCCGAGCGCCAGCCGTCCCCTCCAGACCGGGCCGGGGAGGACGTCCTCGTTCCCGACCTTGGCGGCCACGACGACGTCCCGGAAGCTGCCGTCGGGATTCAGCACGAGCCTGTAGAGGTTGCCGATGCGGCGGTCGCCGACGTACAGGTTGCCCTGGTACTCGACGGCTCCGTACGGCGCCAGCCGGTTGTAGTCGGCCCCGATGCCGTAGCCGACGCGGGCCGAGGTCTCGCCGATCTTCGTCCAGACCCCGGCGCGGTACCGCCACACGCCGGCGATGTTGCCGGTGGTCTCGGACTGGGACCCGAAGAGGTACAGGTCACTGCCGAGGGTTCCGAGTACGGCCACGCCGGATGCGCCGCTCGGCAACCCGGACTGCATCGTGGGGACGGCTTCGACGGGCCCGATCGGCAGCGCCGTCGCGGCACTGCGCGCCGGCCGGTGCGCGGCTTCCGCGGCCGGCACCGGTCCGAATGTCAGCGCGCCCATGCCGAGGAGGGCACCGAACAACATCCGCCGACTGCGCCAGCGAACGGCCATGCAACCCCCTACACGCGAGCCTCTAGGGCGATGGTCGCACACCCGGGCCTCTTTGTTGGCGGACCGCCAGCCGCCGCACCGTGGCCAGCCACTCCGGGTGGGTCTCGCGGTAGGGCACGGCGCAGGCATAGAGGTCGTCGAGGAACGCTTCGACGTCGTGGCGGCCGAGCAGGCAGCGGGCGGTGTGCGGAGCCAGGCTGCGCACGACTCCCGAGTGTGGAGCGCGCTTGAGCGCGACGTTGAGCCCCCGGTGCTCGCCGTTGGCCAATGCGTCGAGGAGGAACACGCGGTGGGCCGAGCGGTCGTGGTCGGTGGGACGCGGCGGCGTCCAGCGCCACCGCCCGCTTTCGACGTCGAACTCCGGCAGCCGCTCGAGGTGGCCCAGGGCGTGCTCGCCGATCAGGCCCTCGGGGAGAAGCCCTCGCATGTACGACAGACGGTCCTCGACCCGGACATGGCGCGTCACGGCCACCGCCCAGCGTTCGAAGTGGTTCAGCTTGTCGGCGCCCCGCCGCCGGCGGACGATCTGGCGGATGATCCGCGTGGGGTACGCCCAGGGGTCGTAGGGATCGAGGCAGTCGTCAACGTCCCCCGGGTCGACCACACCCGCGTCGGCGACGCTGCGCAGTTGTTGGTTGAGCCGGCGACGGCTGTTGCCCTTCGCCGTGGCGAGGGCGTCAGCCGCCCAGTGACGTGATTTCGAGGGCAGGATCGAACGCGCCATATCGAGGCGCTTGCAGGCAGATGAGCGCATGGCGACACCCCCTCCTTGGGGTGCGGTTTCCGGGGGTCGCCGAGGCGGTTCCTCAGCGACGTGGTCGCGTCATGGCTCCTTCTGTCATGGCCTCACGGTCCCTCGTCGGCCGGACACCCGCAACCGAATTTCGCCCGCCGCCCGGCGGGTTACCCCTCGTTTGGTCCGCGCCATTGGGGGCTGGAGACCCCTCTTGTGCAGATCAATCGCAGCCCGGAACGCCGACTCGCACACCCGGATGCTGGCGGCGGCCCTGCGGGGAGAGTCCGTCGAGCAGTACGCCGGCGGGTACGAGCAGCGCGCCGGCGACATCGAAGCCGGCGCCGGCCGCACCGCCGCCGCCCTACGCGACGACGTGCGGGCCAGTGGCTCGGCACTTGAGTCGGCCTGGTACGGGATGACGCCATCGGCGTGGGCGGGCCACGGCCTCAGCCACGGGCGACGCTGGCCGTGCCGCCACCTTCCCTTCCACCGCTGGCGGGAGGTCGAGATCCACCACGTCGACCTCGGCCTGGGCTACCGGCCTGACGACTGGCCCGAGTCCTATGTGCGCCGCGAGCTGCCGGGGGCCCCTGGCCACGCTCCCGGAACGCCTTACCGACGGCGTGGCCCGGCGGCGCCTTCTCGCCTGGCTCCTCGGGCGGGCGGAGGAGCCCGGTCCCATGACCCTTCGGGCCTGGGTGTCGGCAGCTGGCTCGTACTTCACGAGCGAGGACTAGGCACCGCCCGCGTTTGATCCGCGAAAGTGGTCCCTCCACGGGCCAATGGCGCGAGTTGATCGGCGAGGAGGCGCTGAGTCCGCGCTTAGTCCGGGAACAGCCGGCGCAGCCGGTCGCGCCCGGTGCGGGCGAGCGACGCGTCGAAGGCCGCCAGGACGACCGGGCGGGCGAGCCCGCGCAGCTGCTCGAGCGTGCCGCTCAGCCCGGCCAACTCGTCCGACCCGAGGTCGTGCCAATCGGCGGGCAGGAGGTGGCGCTCGAAGATCTCGACGAACCGCTCGGCGATGTCGTCGGTGTGCGCCGTGAGCGCCGCCCACTGATCGAGGATCACGTCGAGCGGTACCCCGATACGGGCGAGCGCCGCACCCGTTTCGAGGAAGCGAGGGTCGGGGACGCGTAGGCGCCCGTCGTCGGTCGCCTCGATGAGCCCCGCCGCCATCGCCCGCTGCATCAGCTCCGATGTCACGCCGCCGCCCGGGAACCACTTCAGGAGCTCGGCGGGATCGAGAACCACCGGCCGTGGCCCGCCGAGCAATGCGCCGACCTCCCGCTCGACGCCGAGCAGGGCGTCGAGGTCGCGGCCCTGCTCCCACTCGTCCAGGACACGCCGGACGGCGGCCAACGAGAATCCCTCGTCTTGCAGCTTGGCGATGAGCCGGAGACGGGTGAGGTGGCTCTCGTCGTAGTAGCCGGTGCGCCCCACCAGGCGGGGGCCGGGGAGCAGGCCTTTGCTCTGGTACAGCCGGACGGTCGTCGTCGGCACGCCCGCGGCCCGGGCCACGTCGTCGAGCCGCATCCCGTCCACGTCCTCAATTCTAGGCGAATACGTGACCTCTTGATGTGCTAGTAAATAGTCATATACTATTCACTCAGTGATCGATGCGCTGACCGTGCTGGGCGTCGCCGTGGTGCTGCCCCTGGCCCTGGGCGGCTCGCGGGCGGCGTGGGTCGCCGCCTCGATCGGCGTGACCGTCGCCCTGTTGCTCCCGACCGGCGCCGTGGCGGCCCTGTTCGTCGTCCCGTGGTTGGCGGTCGCCGTGGCCTTGGCCGGGCGTCGCCTGTCGACCGTGGGACCCAGCCTGGCGTCGGCGGCGGGCACGGTGGCGGCCGCGTACGCCGTCGTGGCGGCCGCGTCGCTCCTGGCGTCCCGAGCCGGGCTGACGGTGTTCGGTGTCGGAGAGCCGATCGTCCAGCTGACCGCCGTCCACTACACGTACGCCGGATCGGCCGCGCTGGTGCTGGCCACATACGCGCTGGGGCGCACAACGGCGGGGCTCCGCACCGTCGCCACCGCGGCGGTGCTGCTCACCGCGACGGCGCCGCCCGTGGTCGCCCTCGGGTTCATCACCCGCGGCGCCGTCCTCCAGGTCGGCGGGGCCGTGCTCATGGCCCTCGGGGTCTGCGCCACCGGCGCCCTCAACCTGCAGGCTGCGGCATCGGCTCGGACCGACGCTCGGACGGCCCGCCTCCTCCTCGCCGTGTCGGGGCTGGCGATCTGGGTTCCGATGGCGCTGGCGGTGGCGTGGGCTGCCGGGCAGCACTGGGACATCCCGGTCCTGTCGATCGAGGACATGGCGCGCACCCACGGCGTCGCCAACGCCCTCGGCTTCGCCATCGCCGGCCTCGTGGGACGCAAGCTCGAACGACGCCAACGCGAGACTGTCGAGGCGTGATCCTCCACCTCGGCCGCCGGACCGCCGATGAGCTCGAGGCGCGGCGCCGCATCGCAGCCGCCGCCGACGTCACGTACTCGCACGTAGGCTCGTCGCTCCGCATCGATCCCCGGCCGGGGACACAGTTGCGGCGCTCCACCGAGTCGCTCGGCTCGGGCGACGATGCGTTCCGGGCCGGCTGTGATGCGATTCGCCGCTGGGCTCCCCACGCCGCCTTGGGAGCGCGGGTCCATCCCCCCGACGCGCAGATCGAGGCCGGCACCACGCTGCTGGTGATACTCTACTGCGGCCCGTTCGAGATCGTGGCGCCCAACCGGATCGTCGAGGTCGTCGACACCCCTCACGCCTTCGGGTTCGCCTACGGCACCCTGCCGGGCCATCCGGAGTGCGGCGAGGAGAGCTTCCTGGTCCGCATGGACGGCACGGGCACCGTCTCGGCCTCCGTCACGGTCGACGCCGAGCCCGCCACGTGGCTCACCCGCCTCGGCCACCCCGTCGTTCGGGTCATCCAGGATCGTGCGGCCCGCCGGTACGCGGCCGGGATCGCCGGCGCCGCCCTTTAGCTTTAGGGCGGCGTCGCCGGGCGCGGCCGCAGTATCGCCCGGAGCGTCGTCAGCGGTTCGACCACCTGAGTGCTCCCGGTCAACACGCCTCGCACGTCGTCGCCTCGACCCACCAGTGCATCCACGACCGCCACGAGCTCGCCGGCGAGGTCCTCGTCGCCGGGCCCGCCGGCTGGCCGGAGGCTGACCCGCGGCGGGCTCAGGACCGCCGAGTACCAGCCGCCCTCGCCGATCAGGGCGACGGTCGCCGAGAAGTCGGGCTCACGGCGCGCCGCCGCCACGGAGGCGATCAACAGGGAGTCGAGCGCGATCACCGCCTCCTCCTCGGCCGTCGGCCGGACCTCGACACCGAGCGGGCCGGCGATGTCCCGCTCGTGGAGCCAGGGATCCCAGAAGACGTGGCTCGAGAGCACCGTCCAATGGACCGGCCCGTAGGGCCCCGACACCACCTCGCCGTCGTCATCGCGCAGGCGCCACCGCAACGCCGGCGCCTCCTCCGCCACCAGGCCTTGGAGCTCCGCGACCGTCTCGTCTGGCGTTTCGCCGTCGGAGGGGGCAAGCCACCGCACCGGCGTCGCGCGCGCGTCGAATGGCTCGTCCAGCGGCGACGGGCCGTTACGGCCGAGACCGTCGACGCGGACGCGGCAGCAGTCGCGGACATGCCGGAGGACGTCGTGGACCGTCCACAGCTCACATCGGGTCCGGTGGTCCCAAGCGCTCGCCTCGAGCCCGGTGGCAAAGGCCGACATCCGTCCCCTGAGCGCGCACAGGGCCACGGGCAGTTGGTCGAGGCCCGCCGAATAGCCCGAGAGTGCGTCCACCGAGAGCACGAGACTTCCACCGACAGTCTGGCCCACGCAGGGCGCCTCAGGCGGAGACGCTGGCCTCGAGGTCCTGCGGATAGACGACCCAGTAGTGATCGCCCTCGGCTTCGAGCTCGGTTTGGAGCATCCGCAGTGACGCCCGGAAGTCGCGCATGATGCGCGCAGCACCGGGGTCGAGGGCCAGGTGGCTGAAGTCGTCGAGCAGCCGGTTGGTCGCCGAGGAGATCACCAGTTGGAAGTTGAGCACGTTCTGGACCTCGCCGACCGACTGGGGCCGTCCATCCTCGCGGACCGACGACGGGAGGAACACGGCGTAGTCCCACATCGTGTTCTGTTCATGCTCGAACGTCACCGCGTAGATGAACACCGTGCACAGGCGGGCGAGGTCGCGCTTGGTCAACGACGGTGCGAAGTAGCGCACGCCCTTCAGCATCGACCGGTCGAGCTCGTCGAACCACGCCTGGGCCGCCGCGTCGCCCGCGAGGGCGGCGTCGTCGGCGTAGTAGTGGTCGATGTAGGCGGTGACGTAGGCGGCGATCAGGTCGTAGTAGCGCACGGCCTGCGGAAGGTACGGGTACCAGAGGTCGTCGCCGATCCCCCGCCGCTCGGCGTCGGCCCGCACGTCGAGCCGGTTGAGGTCGAAGGCGGCGGCGCCGTCGTCGTAGTAGCGGAAGATGGTCTCGCGGGGGAAGCTGAAGCCGGTCACGTCGTAGCCGCTGCGCCGCAGCGTCATGTGCGTGTTGTAGTCGACCGAGATGGTCGAGGCGGTGTGGGCCGCCAGCAACCGTCGCAGCGGGTGGTCGGCGGGCAGGTTGTGGGTGACGACGGCCACCGGCGCCACGCCGGCCACGTGGTACTGCATGCCGTGCCGCCATACGGTGAGATGGGTGACGAGCGAACACAGGGCGATGCGCTCGATGAAATCCCAGCCGGCGTCGCCCGGCGCGGCTTTGCGGTCGCGGTACTCGACGTGGGCGACGGTGAGCCGGCCTTCGGGCGCGTCGTAGTTGATCCGGCACCCGATCGGCGCCAGGCCGGGGCGAACCGGGTAGTCCGCGAGGTACCGCAGGTCGATCGCGTAGGGCGTCTCCGAACCCGGTTCGGCCCGCTCGACCAGCTTGGCGAACGGTCCGCCCGACCCGAGCGCGCCGAGGAGGTTCTGCGCCCGAGCGGCCGCGGCCAGTTCGGGATGCCAGCGGGGCGGTGACCGGACGAGCCGGTACAGCACCGTGTAGGCGTCGCGCAGGCGCTCCTCGGGGTCGGACGACGCCGGGGGTTGGTGCGACGCGGCGATCGGGAGGAGGTCCTGCAGAAGGTGCAACGCCTGCACGAGCAGGTCGCTCGGCAGCGACGCCTCGTCGATCGGCACGTCGTCGGGGACGACCAGGTTGTCGCAGTGGAAGTCGGCGTAGCTCTCGCGAGCCGAGATGAGGTTGATCCGCCGCTCGTCCTTCGGCACGGGCGGCTTCTTGGGCCGCAGGCCGTAGGA
>JBOGIC010000888.1:0-3683 GCA_050744985.1 Acidimicrobiales bacterium | reverse complement strand
GAATCACCCCGCTCGAGCTGGTCGACCACGCCATGGGCGACATCGACGAGGCCGGGTCCCTCGGCCCGTTCCTCGGCGCCCTGGCCCCGGCCGCCCGCGCCGACGTGCGGGGCCGCGCCGCCAACGGCGTCTCCACCTTCCTCGAGTGCTGGCCCCCGCTGCGCGACTCCTGGTGGCCCCGCAGCGAGATGTCCGTGCGCTCCGAGCTGTGCGACGGCCGCATCGTGCTGAGCGGGAAGATCGACCTGTGCCTCGGCCGCGCCGTCGGGTCGGAGGCGCGCTGCCTGTTCGTCGACCTGAAGACGGGCGGCCGCTACCCCGCCCACCTCGACGACCTGCGCTTCTACGCCCTCGTACAGGCGTTGCGCATCGGGATCCCGCCGTTCCGCGTGGCGAGCTACTACCTCGACTCGGCCGGGTTCGCAGCCGAGGACGTCACCCTCGACACGCTCGAGATCGCCCTCCGGCGCACGGAAGACGGCATCCGCACGATGTGCGAGCTGACGGCCGGCACGCGCACCGCCGTGGTCACACCCAATCCCCGCTGCACGTACTGCCGCATCCGGTCGGACTGCGAAGGGGCACGCCGGTGGGAGGAACGCACCGGCCTACGAGGATGAGGCGGAGCCGGCCGCCGCCCACAGCTCGGCCACGGTCTCCGCCGGCGCCCCGCGCAGGTCGGTCCCCCGCTGCCCGGCGAGGCGCTCGAGCGTCACGAACCGGTCGCGATAGCGCATGGCCGTCGCCCGCAGCGCGGACTCGGGGTCGACGCCCCCCCGGCGGGCCGCGTGCACCAGGTCGAACAGTGCATCCCCGACCTCGTCGTGGTCGAGCGCCGGGGCGCCGGCTGCGACCGGTGGCTCGATGCCCACGGCCGCCGCCTTGCGCTGCACCTTGTGCGCGTAGAGCAGCGACGGGAGGTGGCCGGGGATGCCGTCCATGAGGCTCGACGTGCCCTTCTCGGCCTGCTTGATGTGCTCCCAGTTGCGCATGACCTGGCCGGCGGTGTCGGCCTGCACGTCGCCGAACACATGGGGGTGGCGTCCCACGAGCTTGTCGTGCACGCGCCGGGCGACATCGGCCAGCGTGAACTGGCCCTCCTCGGCCGCCAGCGTGGCGTGGAACACCACCTGGAACAGCAGGTCGCCCAGCTCCTCCTCGAGGTGGTCGAAGCCGTCGGACCGGCCATCCAGCGCCTCGATCGCCTCCAGCACCTCATAGGTCTCCTCGATGAGGTGACGGGTGAGGGTCTGGTGGGTCTGCTCGCGGTCCCACGGGCATCGCTGGCGGAGGGTGTGCACAAGCTCGGCAAAGCGCATCACCTCGGCGGCCACGGGCGCCGCCAGCTCGGGGATCCACAGCGCCGTGAGGTGGTCGGGCCGCACCACGCGGTCGAGGTCGGCCCAGGCGACGGTCTGCACCGACTCATCCGGCAGGCCCAGGTGATGCAGCAACACAACCTCGGGAGGCTCCCCGTCGGCCGCCAGCTTGATGCCGGACAGCACCGCGACCGAGTCGCACTGCCCGACCAGCAGCGGCCCCCGTTCGCCCGCCGCCTCCACCGCGAACCGGTGACCGTCGACCAGCCGCACGCCCGCCACGAGGGGGTCGACCCCGAGCCGGGCCCAGGCCAGATCGAGGAACGACAGCCCGGGCACCACCGTCACCGTCACCCGATCGTCGGCCCGCAGCAGCTGCACGGTCCGCTCGGCCACCAGCGGCGACCCGGGCACCGCGTACAGCACCTCGCCCTCCTCCGCCGCCGCCTCCGCCAGCGCGTCGACGATGCCGCCGTACACCTCGTCCATGGTCTCGGCCCGCTCGTACAGGTCGTCGAAGCTGGTCACGCCGGGCACGGCCGAGGCCGACGGGTGCCGCGTCGTGCGCACGAAGCGCACGGGTACCCGCTCGATCGCCTCCATCGCCGCGCCGGTCAGCAGGTCGGGCCCCGCCGGCCCGAGCCCGACCACGACGACCTGCGGCCTCACGGCCTGAGGGGCTGGATCCCCGAGGGCGGTGGGGTCGACGCCGGGACGGTCGTCGTCGGGACGGGCGGCACGACCGTCAGCTGCGCCTTGTCGAAGGTGCCGTAGCGCGGGTCGACGCTGACCTTGGCCTGGTCCACCGCGGCCGTGATCCACTCCTGCAGCTTGGCCTTGCTGGCCTGGATCACCTTCTCACGGGCCTGGTCGGCGACCTGCTCGTAGGGCGGCACGGCGCGGGAGCGCACCTTGATGAGGTGGAAGCCGAAGTTGGTCTCGATGGGGTCGCTCACCTCGTTGACGGGCTGGGTCATGACGGTGTCGACGAACGCCGGCACGGCGATGCTGTCGCGGTTGATGTTGCAGCCGAGGTCACCGTTCTGGGTCTTGCTCGCGACATCGAGCGACTCGGCCCTCGCCACGGCCCCGAAGTCCTCGCCGCCCTGGATGCGGGCCTTCAGCTGCTGGGCCTTCTCCTTGTCCCGGGACGACACCAGGATATGGCTGACGCACACCTGCGTGAACTCGTCTTTGTGCGTGTCGTAGTACGTGCGGGCCGCCTCGTCGGTCGCGGGCTGGCCGGCGAGGGACACGGCCAGCGCGTCCACGGTGGCCGCCCGCTCGACGAGCTCGTCCTGGTAGTCCTTCGGGAAGGCGGTGAGGATCTCCTCGCCGCCGGCCACGTCGGCGACCTCGACGCGAGCCGCCTGGATGTCGGCGTCGGTGATCTTGAGCTTGCGCCGCTTGACCTCCTGGGCGATCAGGACGTACTGGATCTGGCGGCCGAGCACGGAGCCGGTGAACGTGGCGTCGAACGTGCCCGCCCCCGAGCCGCGCACGGCCACCTTGGACTCCACGGACTCGATGAAGCGCCGGTTGGCCCCGATGGAGCGCAGCTCCCACTCCAGGTCCTTCTGGCTGATGTTCTTGCCGTCGACCTTGGCGGCGCTGGGACTGGTCGAACCGCAGCCGGCCAGCACGACGAGCCCGGCCACGAGCGCGACGGTACGGACGAAAGTTCCTCTTCTCACGGTGCGGCCGATGGTACCGGCTCCGTCTCTTCGGTTGATTTCGCCTCGGCGACCAACGCTCGCAGGAGTGTGATCAGGGCTTCTGCGGGGTCGGCGGACGCCGGGACGGGGACGACCAGCTGCGCCAGGTCCTCCTTGTAGACGGCGTCGCGCAGCAGGCGCTTGAGGCGGATGCGCTGGCTGGTCAGCAGCCGCAACGGCGACAGGCGGGCGGTGCCGCGCACCACGGTGATCTCCCGCACCCCGGTCCGCACGGCCTCGGCCCGGAGCCGGGCCACCCGCAGCAGCGCCTCGGCCGGCTCCGGCGGCGGGCCGTAGCGGTCGGCCCACTCGGCGGCGATGTCGTCCACCTCCGCCTGCGAGCTGACCGCTGCCAGCCGGCGGTAGGCCTCGAGGCGCAGTTCCTCCAGGGCGACGTACGACGACGGGAGGTGGGCGTCGAGGGGCAGGTCGAGGCGCACCTCAGCCGGTTCCCGCAGCGGCTCCCCCTTCAGCTCGGCGACGGCCTCCGCCACCATCTGCACGTAGAGGTCGTAGCCCACGGCGGCGATGTGGCCGGACTGGTTGGCGCCGAGCAGGTTGCCGGCGCCCCGGATCTCGAGGTCGCGCATGGCGATCTTGAACCCCGACCCGAGCTCGGTCTGCTCGCCGATCGTCTTCAGGCGCTCGT
>JBOGIC010000887.1:0-3769 GCA_050744985.1 Acidimicrobiales bacterium | reverse complement strand
CGACTTCGCCAAGACGCCGGCCCAGACGGTGGCCCTGCTGCGCGGCCTCGACGCCGTCCAGGCGCTCGGGTTCCCCATCCTGCTGGCGCTGTCCCGGAAGGACTTCGTCGGCGCCCTCACGGGCCGCCCACCGTCTCAGCGGGACGCAGGCACGCTCGGCGCCATCGCGGCCGTGCGCGGCGTCGCCGGCCAGATCCTGCGCGTGCACGACGTGGCCGCCGCCCGGGACTTCCTGGAGGTCCTCGACGCGCTCGCCGGTCGCACCGACGTCGATCCGGACCTGACGCTGGCCGAGCCGCTACGGCACGAGTCCTAACGGCGCCGCCGCCGCATCAGGGCGTAGATGATCACCAGGGGGATGAGCGGCACCAGGAAGACCCCGATCAACGAGCCCCCCGTCAGTCCGATCAGTACCGGCGAGAGGAACATGAACAGCGGGAACATCAGCAGCCCGATCATCGGCGACATTGACGGCTGTGAGCTCTGCCGGCGGCCCAACGGGCGGAACTTGCTGGTCAGCGGCAGGTCCTCGGCCCGCTTCACCGGGGGGCCCTTGTGCTTGTCGCACATGAACCCGACCGGCGTCTGCACCAGGCAGCGCGGGCAGATCGGCCGCTGGCAGCGCACACACCGCAGCTGGGTGGGCGTGCGGTGACGGGCGCAGACCACCTCCGTCGACTCCCGCTCCTCCCGGCTGCGCCGCATGGCTCCCATCGTCGCATCCTCACGGGAACCGGACGCCAGCCCGGGTCGTTGAACCCGCAGGAGGACATGCTCCGAGCCCCCGGTGGCGCCCGGTCCCGCCCACCCCTCAGGGTGCCCCGGGGGCGTCCTTCTCCTCGATCTCGACCCTGTGTTCGGGCGGCACGCGGTTGAATGCCTCCGCGGTCGTCGCCACCTCTCCGTCGAGGCCGGGAATCCCGGTGTAGGCCTGGAGGTGCCAGGGGACGGACCCGATCAGGCCGGTGATGCCGTGGTGCCAGCGGGGTGTGGGGCCGGCCACGACGAGCGTGCCCGGCGGCAGCGTCCCGGCTTTGGCGGCCATGGCGGCCAGGGTGCGGTCGGTGTCGACCATGGCCCGGTGCCAGTCGAGGTCCCGCTGGATCCCCTGCGCGGCGAAGCCGGTGGCGAGGACGGCGCCGGCGACGACCAGCACGGCCGTCCGCCCGCGAGCCATGCCCGCCAGCATGCCGGCCAGGCCGACCCACGCCAGGGCCGTTCCCAGGGCGGCGACGACGTTGGCGCGGTCGCCTACCCCCAACACCGAGATCGGGTACCGGATGAACGGCGCCAGGCCGATCGCGATCACCGCGACCCCGGCGACAACGAGATGCGACGGGCCGGCAGGGATCACGTCGCGCAGCCTCGGCGACAGGGGGCGGACCAGGGCGGTGACCACGCCGATCGCGGCGCCCAGCGCCAGGATGGCGCCGACCGGTCCCCACGAGGGCAGCACGGCCGATCCGAAGTGCCCGTTGAACACGGTTCCGACGTCGAGCCAGCCCTGGTCGTTGTCGAAGTGGTAGCTCGCGGCGACGAGGTACGCGCCGGTGGCGCCGACGATCCCGAGTTGCCATGCGAGGCGCCGCCAGGGCAGTCGCCTGCGGGTCAGGAGCGGCACGGCGACGACGGCGGCGGCCGCCGCGAGGATTGTCGCCTCGTAGGACAGCGCCGACACCGCCACCAGCACTGTCCCGGGCCAGGGCGGCCGCCCGGCGTCCTCGGTCCGGATGAGCAGCAGCACCCCGGCCAGCAGCAGCAGGAGCGCCACCTGGGCGATCATCCCGGACGCCCAGTGGTCGAGGGCGCTGTGGTTGCCCAGGATGAGCCACGTGACGGCGACGGCGGCCGATATCCACCGGCTCAGGAAGCGCCGGCACACTACGAAGAACAGCACCGCCGTCGCCGCGCTCAGCCCCACCTGCACGGCGGCGATCACCCCGGGATGGTCGCCGATGACGCCGAACTCGATCGTGTAGATCAGGGCGCCCAGGGGACGGGCGCGGGGCTGGGTCGGACCGGCGGCGCGCCACCACCCGTCCTGCCACGCCCAGTACCGCGTGAACCAGTCGTCCAGCACGAACTTGGGGCCGAGCAGGACGAACGGGAGGCCCCACAGGACACCGAAGGCGCCGATTGCGACCGCCACCCGCCGATCGGTGACCGCGGCGCGGTCCCGCTCAGCGACGGCCGTTCCCTCCACCTCAGGATTGTCGACCCGGCCAAGACCCGACTTGAACATCGCCACCGCGCCTATGCGAAGCCCTTCGAATACTTGGCGTCGAACGGGTTCAGGAGCGTGATGCCGTCGAACTTCCGGAAGTCACGATCGTTGCTCCAGACCTCGGCGACACCGTGCTCACGCATGAGGGCGACGAGGTGGGCATCCGGGACGAGCGTCCCCCGAGGCGGGACGTCTTGTGCGACGCCCTTGAAGGCTTCCCAAAACCGGTCGCCCTCTCCCGCCACGAAGATCTGCGGGCGGCGGATGAGATCGTCGATGTCGGCCACCGCCGCTTCGGGCGAGATCGGTGCCTCGACGATTGCCGGATGGGTGATGATCTGCATGTAGCCCAAGAGCACGGGCCAGAAGAGGTAGGTGATCGACGGCGACGCCGCCACGTGCTCGAGGAGGGCACGGGCTCGCAGGTGGCGGCTGGATGCTTCGTCCGCCGCGTAGACGAGGATGTTCACGTCGAGGGTCGCGCTCACGCGGCCGCACTCAGCGGCCGTCGAGGATCGCCCACACCGCTTCCTTGTCCTCGAGGTCGACCTTGAGGCCCAGTGGCTTCGAGGTCCACTTCAGCGGCGCCGGCGCCTTGGGAGCCGGCTCGGCCAGGGCCTTGGCCAGTAACTCCGACACGAGCTCGCCGAGCGTCTTCTTCTCCCGCTCCTGCCGGCGCTTCAGCTCACGCAAGACCGAGGCGTCGATGTCAAGGGTCGTTCGTGGCACGCACCTGATGCTACCAGTTCAAGCATCTGATGCGTCGCGGCCGGTCCGCGCCGGGCGGACGGGCGAAGGAACCCGTTTCTTCCACTCGGTGAGGACGAATCACTCGACTGGCAGGAGCCGGACGGTGACGTTGCCCTTGTTGTCGTCCTGGGTGACGCTCACCCGGCGGACGTCCCCACTCGTGTCGGTCGCGGTGCATTCGAACGTGTGACCCGCCTTCGCCTTCACGTCCTCGGGGCACGAGACCTCGATCTCCTCGACCGTCTCTCGCAAGGATTGGATGCAGGTGGGGACATCGGGAAGCTCGAACAGCTTTGCCTGCTTGGCCTCCTCCACCAACTCGGCGCACCTGGCCTCGATGTCACCGCTGAACTCCTGGTAGATCGCGGTGTGGACAAGGTCGGTGACCTTGGCGGTGTTGAGGGTGCGACCGACCGACACCGAGGCCGAACATCCGGCGACGGCCACGCCCATCAGGGCCGCCGCCGCGGCGCGGCGCACCGTGGCCGGCATCGGGACTCGCCGCCACGACCGTGAAGAGCGTTCGTTTGCGTTACGCATGGCAATACCTTTCGTTCATCGGCCGCCGCTTTCGTTGCTTCGGCCGGGTGAGACGAGCCTGCGCCCGCGGCCCTGCGAAACCCTTGTGTTCCACCAAAACGCCCGCCACGCCCGCCGGCGGCCGGGGCGCGGGGTACCTTGGCGTGGCCGCGAATCGAGACATGTCGGCGGGTCGGTCGGTGGCCGCACCTCTTGGCGAACCGGAGCGACACGGTGGAAATCCGGGTTCTAGGGCTGCTCGAAGTGGTCGACGCC
>JBOGIC010000886.1:0-2466 GCA_050744985.1 Acidimicrobiales bacterium | reverse complement strand
GACATACACGGCGCCGCACCCCAGCAGGGCCGCCGCGCTGGGCACCCGCAGCACCGGCCACAGCGCGAGGACGAGGATCACCCACGCCGCGGCCACCACGCCGACCACGACCGCAGGACGGGTCATGGCGTACTCCGCGCCGAGGGCCGCACCGAGGGCGAGGGTGGCCGCCAGCATCACGAACGCGGAGAGCGTCTTCAGCCGCCCGAACGACCCCACGAGCCCGACAAGGTCGACGAGGGGGTCGGCGGGCACGCCGCCGCCCAGCCGGTCGCTGATCAGCTCGTACGCCGAGGGGATGTCGGCGAGCAGGCGCAGCAGCGCCATCACCAGGACCGTGGCCATCGCAGCCACGAGCCCGCACCACGCGCCCGTCGTCCGGGCCGATCGGTCAGGAGTCGCAGGCGGGATGTTCGCGCGTCCCGCTACCGTTTGGGGATGGGTCCGGGCGCGGGGCCGGTGCGGCTCAAGCGACTGGCCGCCGAACTGCGCATGCGGCACCGGCGGCTCGTCGCCTACCGCCAGGGACCGTGGTGGCCCGGCAAGGACCACACGTGGGACTTCGAACTGCGCCGGTACGACAGCCTCCTCCTGGCGGCGGCCCTGATGCTGGAGGTCCAGGTCCCGGAGGAGGGGGCCGACGGCCGGTTCAGCGACCAAGGGCGGGCCGTCCTCGAGGACCGGCTGGCGGTCGCCGGGCTGGATGTCATGAGCGCCGTCGACCCCGACGACAACTGGGTGTACTGACATGCCTTGATGGTTATATACCTGAGTGGTAATGTTAACGACGTGCTGGCATTCGATGTCGTGGCCGAGCCCCACCGGCGGCGGATCCTGGACCTGCTCCGGGAGGACGAGCGGGCTGTCGGCGAGCTGGTCGAGGTCCTGGGCGTCAGCCAGCCGGCGGTCTCCAAGCACCTGCGGGTGCTGCGGGAGGCGGGCCTGGTCGACGTCCGCGTCGCCGCCCAGCGGCGGCTGTACCGCCTCCAGCCCGAGCCGCTGCGCCAGATCGACGAGTGGCTCCGGCCCTACCGGGAGCTGTGGGCGGCCTCGCTCGACGACCTGGCCCGGCACCTCGACGACATGCCCGACTGACCACGACAGGAGGATCCCGATGGACGACCGTTACGGACGGCTGAGCGCGAGCGGCGACCGCTGGGCGCTGACCTTCACCCGGCGGCTCCCCCACTCGCCCGAGAAGGTGTGGCGGGCTCTGACCGAGCCCGAGCACCTCGCCGCGTGGTTCCCCTCCGGCATCGAGGGTGAGCGCGCCGCCGGCGCCAAGCTGCGCTTCCCCTTCCCGCAGGCCGAAGGCCCGACGGAGGAGGGCGAGATGCTGGCGTTCGAGCCGCCCCGCCTCATGGAGCTTCGCTGGGCGGACGACGTGCTGCGCTTCGAGTTGCGGCCCGACGGTGAGGGGACCGTGCTGACCCTCGTCGACACCTTCGACGAGCTCGGCAAGGCCGCCCGCGACGCCGCCGGCTGGCACGTCTGCCTCGACGCCCTCGTGCTCCACCTGGCCGGCGACGGGCAATCCCCGCCCGACTGGAAGCCGCTCAACGACGAGTACAACGAGCGGCTCGGTCCCGAGGCGTCCACCATCGGCCCGCCCGACTGGGCCGTCTAACGACGGGTGTTCTTGTAAGCCTGAACCACCGAATCGGTGGCTCAGGCTTACAAGATCGAGAATGTGGCGTCGCTGCTGTCGGTGAGGGCGACGCCGTTGACCGACACGCGGACCTGGTAGCCCCCGCCGGCGCCCAGGCTCGGGCTGGGCCTCCACGTGTACGAGCCGGCGCCGTTGGCACCGAGCGTGGCGGACGAGGCGATGGTCGACACCACGGCGCCGTTACGCAACAGCTGGATCCTCACCGAGCCGCTCACGCCGGCGTAGGTCCATCGGATGCTCTGGTTGACCTTGCGCTTCCACTGCTCACCGCCGTTGGGCGCCGTCACCCGCAGCGAGGCGGCCACCCCGTTGACCACCTGGCTCACCGGCGCCGACGCGCTGGAGTTGTACGCGGCGTCGCCGAGGTAGGTGGCCTTGACGCTGTGGGTGCCGGCGGCGAGCGACGACGTGGTCCACGTGGCCACGCCTCCGCTGAGCGGCGCGGTGCCCAGGGCCGAGGCGCCGTCGTCGAAGCGCACCGATCCGGTGGCAGCCGACGGCGTGACCGTGGCGGTGAACGTCACCGCCTGGCCGGCGTTCGACGGGTTGAGGGAGGAGGCCAGCCCCGTGGAGCTCGCACTCTTGGGCACCGTGCTCACCGCGCCCGAGTTCGGGTCGACCATCAGCGAGGAGGCGTCGACCACCTCGAAGTTCGAGCCAGCGATCGTGCGCAGCCGCTGCAGGTCGTCGTTGTTCCACCGTTCGTCGGGCACTCCGCTCATGAACCACGCCGACCCGTTGTCGGACAGGATCATCCCGTAGCTCTTGAGGGCGCGGAGGATGACCTGGTTCTGAGC
>JBOGIC010000885.1:0-5562 GCA_050744985.1 Acidimicrobiales bacterium | reverse complement strand
ACCTCTACGGCCTCGACCCGGCCGCCGACGCGGCGAAGGTCAAGGCCCGCTCGCTCATCGTGGTGCCCCGCACCCCGGCGCCGTACGCGCCCGAGCGCCTGGCGGCGGCCCTGCCCGGCGCCCAGGTCGTGACGGCGACCACGGCGGACGCCTCGCTCGTGATCACCGGCCCGCCGCCCAGCGACGACCTGTCCGATCCCAACAACAGCCTGCATCAGCACGGCGCGGCGCCGCCCATCGCCGACGCCAAGCGCGACGCCAACACGGTGGGCCTCATCACGACCTTCCTCAGCGGCCGCCCGTAACCCCTCGTCTAAGCCGCGCGCCTGTGCTAACACAGAGCCACAAGCGGGGCGACATCGGGGGGGGACGGCGTTGTACAGACGAGCGCGGTCATTTTGTGTCGGGGCGGCCATCGGGATGTTGCTGCCGGCCCTCGTGGCGATCACGACGGCGCAGGCGACGTCGGGGGGGAGCCCGTACGACAACCCCATCGCCGTCGACGTCAATCCGGCGCCGGATGTGTTCGAGACCACGCTCGTCGCCCAGGCGAGGACGGTCGACATCGGCAACGGCGTCATGGCCAACGCCTTCACGTACAACGGAACCATCCCGGGCCCGCAGATCCGCGTGAAGCAGGGCGACACGGTCATCGTCCACTTCACCAACCAGTTACCCCCGGGCGAGAACACCGGCATCCACTGGCACGGGATCGAGCTCGACAACCAGAGCGACGGCACGCCGATCAGCCAGGACCACCTCCACCCCGGCGACACCTTCCTGTACAAGTTCGAGGTCCCCCGCCCCGGCATCTACTGGTACCACCCGCACATGCACACCTCGACCAACCAGGCCTTCCGGGGCCTGTACGGAGCGATCTACGTCACCGACCCCAACGAGCCGGCGCTGATCGGCACGGGCGTCCTGCCGCCCGCCTCCCAGACCCGGACGATGGTTCTGTCGGACACGACCGTCTGCAAGACGCTCGGTATGAACGACGCGCAGACCTACCCGCTGGCCTCGCCGTGGGCCGGCAATGCCGGCGGCGGGCCGCCGTTGCCGGCCTTCCAGCCACCGCCCACCCCCGTCGGCCTGTGCGAGACGAGCCCGATCAACAACGACGGGAGCCCGCGGGGCCCCTTCGCGGCGGGCGACATACCGAACATCCAGAACGCGGCGAACGGGCGCACCAACGAGGGCCAGACGGTGCTCACCAACGGCAAGAACGTCGGCGCCCGGGCGGGCACGCCGGCCGCGCCCGGTGCGCTGGCCCCCGGGGCGTCCGTGCTCAACGTGACGCCGGGCCAGGGACTGCGGCTGCAGTTCGTCAACGCCTCGACCGTCCGCTTCTTCCGCCTGATCCTCACGACCAACACCGGCGTCCAGATCCCCCTGGTGCGTATCGGGGACGACAACGGGCTCCTCGACGCCGGCGTGGTCGACGGCGGCGTCCAGCAGACGTTCAACTTCCGGTACAACCCGGGCGAGCTGCTCCTCGATCCCGGCGACCGCATGGACGTGATCGCGGCGATCCCGCCGGCGGCCACCGGCGTCGCCACGCTGTGGACGGAGGACTTCCAGCGCACTGGCCTGGTGGGCCCTCCGACCCTCGGGTTCTCTCTCGTCCCGACCGTTCCGGTGGGGCACTTCAACGTGACCGGCACGCCGGGCTCGTACACCTTCGGGCCGGGCTCGCCCGTCCTCACCGCGGTGGGCGCCTCGGTGGAGACCCTCGGGCCTCCCACGGGGACGCTCCTCAACCCGGCGGCGTTCATCCCGCCCGAGCTCGGCAACCCCGACCCGACGATGACGTTCACGAACAACGGCGGCGCCTTCCTGGGCATCGACGGGTTCCAGGGCTGGCAGGCCGAGTTCGAGCCCTACGAGACGACCCCGCACCTCCAGTCGACACGGTGGGCCAAGACCGGCGACACGCTCGAGCTCATGGTGGGCAATACGACCGGCGCCGACCATCCGTACCACCTGCACGGGTTCTCGATGCAGCCGCTCAGCATCACGAGGCCGGGGCAGTCCTTCACCTGGCCGTACAAGGAGTTCCTCGACAACATCGACATCCCCGCCGGCACGACGTTCCGGTTCCGCGTGCGCCTCGACGAGCATCCGCAGATCGACGGCACCACCGCAGGCGGCGAGCTCGGCCGGTGGATGTTCCACTGCCACATCTTCTTCCACCACACCCTCGGCATGGTCTCCGAGCTGGTCGTCGTCAAGAACGCCGCCGGCCTGGAACGGCCCTACGTCGACACGGTCCAGGGACTGGTGAACGCCCTCGTCGGATCGCCGTCGGTCACGACCACCGGCACGTTCAGCGACCCGAACGGCCTCCCGGTGACGCTGGCGGCGTCGGTCGGCACGGTGACCGTGACCGGTCCGGGCACGTGGTCGTGGTCGTTGCCGACCGGGCTCAGCCCGCCGGCGCAGATCGTCTACATCACGGCGACGAACTCCGCCGGCGTCAAGGGCCAGGCGGCGTTCCAGGTGCGCCCACGCCGGCCCACCGTCAGCGGCGGCGGCACCATCAACGTGCCCGCCGGGTCCTACCCGGCGAGCCCGTTGGCGGCCGGACCGGCCTCGTTCGGCTTCTACTCGACCTACGAGAAGGGCGGCGGCACGCCCAGCAACCCTCCGGTCGGCGCCGTCTCGCTCGGCTTTGGCGCCGTCGGGCTCAACTTCACCGGCACGGCTCAGACCGTGCTGACCATGAGCGGCCCGAACGGCTCGGTGCGCGGCATCGGCCGGGTGAACGGCGTCGGCGGGTACAGCTTCCTCATCAACTTCGTGGACGGCTCCCCCGACCGGTTCCGGATCAAGATCTGGCAGACCTCGAACAACGAGGTCGTTTTCGACAACACGCCCGGCGCCGCCGACGACGCCACGCCCCCACCCATCCTGTCCGGCGCCATCACCGTCGCCGACAAACCGGTTTGACGGTTTACCCCGCGGGATTGGCCCTGGGAGGTACCTCTTTCGCGAAGTAAGCGGTGGGGGGCTACAGCCGGTCGAGCAGTTGGGCCTTCTTGGCCTCGAACTCGGCCTGGGAGATCACGCCGCGCTGGCGCAGCTCCTCGAGCTTCTCGAGCTGCTCGAGCGGTGACACGCCGCCGCTGGCGCCGCGGTGGCCGGCGGCGCGGTCGAGGTCGCGGGCCTTGGCCGCTTCGATCTCGCGGTAGATGATGCTCTGCACTTCCTCGGGGTGGACGATGTGGTCGAAGCGCTGCTGCCCCCGCTCCCCACCCGACTCGATGAGGATGTCGCCGGCACCGAGCATCCGCTGGATCAGGCGGCGGTGGAAGCTCACGTCGTTGAGCCGCTCGAGGGGGATCTCCTTGCCCTTCTTGGCCAGCACGCCGTGGCGGTGGATCAACCGGTCGGTCGTGACGACGAAGTTGGTAGTGGCCCAGCGGGCGTAGCGGTGCAGGCACCACCCGATCGCGACGAGGGCCGCGAACAGCGCCGGGTAGACGGTGAACGGGCTGTCCCACCAGCCCACGATCAGGCCGGCGACGAGCACGACCCCGAGCAGCGACGCCACCGGGGTGATGAAGAACGACCAGTGCGGGTGCAGCTCGAGGACGATCTCCTCACCCTCGTTGAGATACTTCCTCGGAAACTGCCCCATGCGCTCGCGAGCGTACCGCCGCGATGTTTCGGCCATGGAGGCCGCGCCGTTCAGCGACGCCGGTGCTAGACAAGTGCTCTGCGCACTCGATCGGCGGGAGTCCTGGTGGCGACGGCCACGTTGCTGTTGGCGGCGTCGACGGCGTTGCCGGCGGCGGGCGACAACGCGCCGGGATCCGGCCATACCGGCCCTCCGACCGGCGGCGTGCATTCGTTGGTCATCCGTAGCGGCGTCGATCCGACGATCCCGGCCTGGCCGGTGATCGTTCCCCACTCGGCCTACGCCCCGGCGCTGCCGGGCACGGCATGGATCGGGCCGAACACCCAAGGCCTGTGTGCCGGGGCGGCGCCGCCGAATGGGAACCTCGTGAGCTTGATTGTGCCGTTCACGCTGCCCATGGGAGCACTGGACCCGAGTGTCGTCGTCCTGGTCCACGCCGACGACAGTGTGGGCGTGTTCCTCAACAACACCCTCATCGGGGGCAAGAGCCCGTCGATCCTCGCCCCCAACTACCAGTCGCCGCCCGAGACATACACCACCTCCGACGTCGGTCCGGGCGGGCCCTTTGTACCCGGGCCCAACATGCTCCGGTTCGATCACCGCAACTATGGGGGCGTATGCGGGCTGAACTTCCTGGCCATCGTGACGTTCGGGTTCTTCGCCTGCCCGCAGAACAACCCTGGCATCATCGCCGGCGGGCCGGGCGACGACGTCCTCACCGGGACCTCCGGCGATGAGATCATCGTCGGTAACGGGGGGGACGACGTGCTCGACGGTGGCGGCGGCACTGACCTCATACTCGGCGGCGCCGGAAACGACACCCTGAGTGGCGGGGCGGGTGACGACTGCATCGCCGGGCAGGACGGCGACGACCAGCTCTTGGGCGGCGACGGGAACGACACGCTGCTCGGCCTCGACGGCAACGACTCGATGGGCGGCGGCCCCGGCGACGACCTCATCGACGGTGGCCCCGGGGTCGACGACCTCGGCGGCCTCGCCGGCAACGACGTGCTGTTCGGGGGCTCGGACCCCGACGCGCTCCGCGGCGACGCCGGCGACGATGTCGTCTACGGCGGTGCCGACGAGGATTCGTTGGTCGGCGGCGCGGGCAACGACGCCCTCGTGGGCGGGGACGGCACCGACGCCCTTTCCGACCTCAACCCGAACGATCGCGACGCCCTCAACGGCGGGAATGCGGCCGACGCCCTCAATGCCCTCGACGGCGACGGGCAGGACACATTGTGGGGCCCGGTGACCGGCACGTTCTACATCCTCACCGACCCGGCCGACGCCTGCGTGCGGGATCCCGCGGACTACGGGTTCGGCTGCCCGTAGGCCGCCCGCGCGCGGCTACCGGTAGACCTTCCTCCGGAAGACCCGGTCGTGGGCGATCACGCGGTCGAGGAACAGCATCCCGTCGAGATGGTCGACCTCGTGGAGGATGGCGCGGGCCTCGAAGGCGTCGGCCTCGATCGTGCGCACCTCCCCGTCGGGCGCCAGGCCCCGCACCGTCACCCGTGACGCCCGCGCCACGTCGCCGGTGAGGTCGGGCACGCTCAGGCACCCTTCACGCGCCACCACCGGGTCGTGGGCCTCGACGATCTCGGCGTCGAACAGCACGACCTCCCCGTGGCACGACCGGGCCTTGCGGTGGCCGGTGACGTCGACGACGAAGGCCCGCAGGGGCACGCCGATCTGCGGCGCCGCCAACCCCACGCACGCCGGCCGGGACCGCATGGTGTCGACGAGGTCGGCGGCGAGCGTGAGGGCCAGACCGTCGAGGCAGGTGACCGGCATCGACCGCTGCTTGAGGCGCGCGTCGGGCAGCTGCACGACCGGGCGGATCGCCATGGACTAGAGGATGTCGGCGTCGGAGGGGTGGAGGGTGGCCTCGACGCCCAGCTCCCCCGCCCGCGCCTCCA
>JBOGIC010000884.1:0-1772 GCA_050744985.1 Acidimicrobiales bacterium | reverse complement strand
GCGGTGCGAGGCGTGGCAGTACAACACCGCGCCGGAGATCGGCCGGGTGTTCCACATGCGCATCGACATCGCCCGTGTCATCCCGATGGTCGGGCGGGACACCTATGTGCACGGTCATGGCCTCATGAACGGCAAGTTGCTCGGCCTCGTCACGGTCGCCCACGGCGAGGGCGCCGAGTTCGACATCGGCGAGTTGACGACCTACCTGAACGACGCGGTGCTGCTCGCCCCCTCGATGCTCCTCACCCCCGCGGTGACCTGGGCGGCGGTCGACGACGGCAGCTTCCTCGTCAGCCTGACCGACGCCGGCCGGGCCGTCCGCGGGCGCGTGTTCATCGACGGGCGCGGCGCCCCGTGCAACTTCAGCAGCACGGATCGCTACGCGGCGCTGCCGGGCGGCCCCGTCCGCGCGCGCTGGTCGACCCCGATGGACGACTTCACGGTGGTCGGTGGCCGGCCCACGGGCCTGCGCGGTTCGGCTGTCTGGCACCTCCCGGCGGGGCCCTTCGAGTACGGAAGGCTGGTGCTCGCCCACCGCGGAGTCCAGTTCAACGTCTGGCCCGGCGACGCCCGCCCGGCTCGAATGCGGGCAAGCGAAGTGGCCGGCTGAGCAATACGCCGATGATGCGGCGCGGGGTCAAGTCCCGAGCCGAGCCCGCCCCCAACGGGGGACTGCCGCCAACGTGTTGGTGAGCGGTAGGGCGGTCAGTCGTTGCCGGGTCGCCGGCGGCGCTCGCTCAGCCGGGCTGCGTAGGCCGCCGCCTCGGTGCGGCGGCTCATCCCGAGCTTCATGAGGATGTTCGACACGTAGTTTTTGACCGTCTTCTCGGCCAGGAACATCCGCTCGCCGATCTGGCGGTTGGTCAGCCCCTCGGCGATCAGGTCCAGGATCCGCCGCTCCTGCTCGGTGAGGCCCTCGAGCGGAGCTTCCGTCGGCGCCGGGGCACGGAGGCGCTCCAGGACCCTCGACGTCACCGCCGGGTCGAGCAGCGACTGGCCTTGGGCGACCCGGCGGATGGCATCGACGAGGTCGGTTCCCTTGACCTGCTTGAGGACATAGCCCGCCGCCCCGGCCAGGATGGCGCTGAACAACGCTTCGTCGTCGGCGAACGACGTCAGGATGAGGCAGCCGATCTCGGGGTGTCGCGACCGGATCTCCCGGCACACCTCGACGCCGTCGCCGTCCGGGAGCCGTACGTCCAGCACCGCCACCTGAGGGGTGGTGGCCGGGATGCGAGTCAGGGCCTCCTCGGCGGTGCCGGCCTCCCCGACGACCGCGAACTCGTCGCCCGCTTCGAGGAGCTCCCGCAGCCCGCGTCGCACGACCTCGTGGTCGTCCAGCAAGAAGACGCGTGTTGTCCCCGTGAGTCTTCTCCCTGGGCTCCCAGTACTCGTTACCTGTGACGCAGCCGACGTACGCCGGCCCGCGAAGCCTACGCCAGCTCCTCGAGGCGATCGTGACGGCCGGGCGCCGGGTGAGCGGCCTCTTCCTACGCGGCAGGCAGCGAGTCGCCGACCCTGACCGGGACGGTCGTGCGCCAGCCGGTCACCAGCCCGAGGGAGATCCGCACGAGGCGCTCGGTCGGCGCGTCGCTCTCGACGCCAAGGGCGGCTCGCAACCCGATGCGCTCGTCCGGCGTGATGTCCGACGCCTCCGTGGCGACCCCGACCACCACGACGCTCCAGCGCGAAGCCCCGGTGGGATCGAGACCGTCGACCTCGAAGGCCACCACCGTGTCGTGGGTGGCGGCGTGCACCCAGCTGTCGCGGGC
>JBOGIC010000883.1:0-1653 GCA_050744985.1 Acidimicrobiales bacterium | reverse complement strand
CCGCCCGCTCGTCGCCACCACCGACGTGCGGCGCCGCACCAAGGCGGACATGCCCGAGAACGACGCCCACCCCGACATCGCCGTCGAGCCCGACACGTTCACCGTCCGCATCGACGGCGAGGTCGTCGAGGCCGACCCGGCGTCGGAGCTTCCTATGGCCCAGCGCTACTTCCTGTTCTGATGCACGCCCTCGCCCTGCTCTTCGCCGACGGCCGGTTCCCGTCCGGTGGCCACGCCCACTCCGGCGGGATCGAGGCCGCCGTCGACGATGGCCGCGTGAGTGACCAGGCCAGCCTGACGTCGTTCCTGGCCGGGCGTCTCGCCACGGCCGGCCGGGTGGCCGCCTGCCTCGCCGCTGCCGCCTGCTCCGGCACGTCGGACCTCGACCGCCTCGATGCCGAGGCCTCCGCGCGCATCGCGTCTCCCGCGCTCCGAGCCGTCTCGCGTCAGCAGGGGGCGGCCCTCATGCGGGCGGCGTCATCAGTGTGCAAAAAAGGGGGTAGAGGCCCGCTTTCTGCACACTTCGCGGTAGCGATAGGTCTCGTGGCTCGAGATACGGGGCTCGCGCCGGTCGAGGCGGCGCGGTGGGCGGCCTACGACAGCGTGGCCGGACCGGCGAGCGCGGCCATCCGGCTGTTGGGGCTCGACCCGTTCGCCACATGGGGCGCGGTGGCGGCGCTCGCACCCCAGATCGACCTCATCGCCGAGCAGGCGCCCTGCGGGCTCGCCGGGTGCTCGGCTCCACTGCTCGACATCGGTGCCGAGCGGCACGCCGCGAACGGGGTGACCCTCTTTGCCTCCTGAGGGACGGGCGGTGCGCGTCGGCGTGGGCGGGCCGGTCGGGAGCGGGAAGACCGCGCTGGTGGCGGCGCTGTGCCGATCGCTCGGCGGCGATCTGAACCTCGCCGTGGTGACCAACGACATCTACACCGACGAGGACGCCGAGTTCCTCCGCCGCGCCGGCGTCCTGGCCCCCGAGCGGATCTCCGCCGTCCAGACCGGATGCTGCCCGCACACCGCCATCCGGGACGACATCTCCGCCAACCTGACGGCGGTCGAGGCGCTGGAAACGCGGTTCGCGCCGCTCGACCTTGTCCTGGTCGAGAGCGGCGGCGACAACCTCACGGCCACGTTCAGCTATGGCCTCGTCGACCACCAGATCTTCGTCGTGGACGTGGCCGGTGGCGACAAGGTGCCCCGCAAGGGCGGCCCCGGCGTGACGCGCGCTGATCTCCTGGTGATCAACAAGACCGACCTGGCGCCCCTCGTGGGGGCCGACCTGGGCGTGATGGCCCGCGACGCAAAGGCGAAGCGGGGCGACGGGCCGGTCGTGTTCTCGTCGCTCGTGGTCGACCCGCACGCCACGGAGACGGCGGCGTGGGTGAGGCAACTGCTCGGTGATCGCGAACGCAGCCGTAGTCGCTGAGGCCGGGCCGCGCTACACCCGGCTGCGGTCACAGGCGCCGCTGGTGCTGCGGCCGACCCCCGACGGCGTCTACCTCGTCGGGGGCGCCGCTGGCCCCCTGGGCGGTGACACCGTCACCATCGAGGTCGACGTGCGGCCGGGCGCGCGCCTCACGATGTGGTCGGCGGCGGCGTCGGTGGCGCGGCCGGGCCCATGGGTGGTGACGCCGTAACCATCGAGGTCGATGT
>JBOGIC010000882.1:0-1990 GCA_050744985.1 Acidimicrobiales bacterium | reverse complement strand
CCCCACCGGCGTCGAAGCTCGCCGTCGCCTTGGTCACGACCGCGCTCAGTCTCGCCAACTGGCGGTGCAGCCCCACGACCGTCTCGCCCGCACCGAGGTCCTCGGCCGCGAGCGTGTCGATCAACGCGCTCAGCTCCTCGAGGCGATCGGCCATGCCTGCATTCTATCGAACGTATGTTCCCAACGCAATGGATTACCACGGAATTGATCAAAAGTATCCCGACAACAGTGGTTGACCACCGGTCACGTGACGACTCGCTTGCGTCAGGAAACGACGCCGGTCGGCGCCGAGCCCGGCCAAAAGGTCGCGGTGGGCATCGGACTGGCATTGCTTGTGTCGAGACTCAGAGCTTCGCCTTCGCCGTGTCGAGCTCCATCTCGGCGGCGCGCAGCGCGGTGATCGACCGTTCGAGGAGCCGCGTGTCCCCGCTGGTAGTCGCCCGGACACAGTCACGTGCGGCGGCGGCCAAAGAGTCGAACGGCTTCTGCAGGCCCGGGTCGACCGCCGAGGCGCGGGCCTCCTCGACCGTGTCGCGCAGACCCTCGCAGTCGGCTCGTATGGCCGTGGGCTCCCCGTCCTTGGTCGACGCCTGGACGCGCTCGATCGCCACGCTCACCTCCGCGGCGGAGTCGGCCGGCGCCGGCTCGGGCCTGGACCCGCCGCCACCGCACGCACCCAGCAGGAGCCCAACCAGGACGAGCGGCGCGGCTCTCACAGGCCGGCGACGGGAGGCGGTGGGGGGCCGCTGGGGCGCTCGTGGGCGGGGACCTTGGAGTAGTCACCCCACTCCTTGAGGGCATGGCCCTCCAGGCGAGCCTCGGCCCAGCTCCGCAGCAGGTTGCCGTCGGGGAGGGCGGCGATCACGAAATGGAGGTCGACCCGCCCGTCGGCGTCCCCCGTCTCCATCCGGGCCATGCCCCGCCCGTAGCGTAGGCGGGGGTCGTCGACCAACGGCGGGCGTACGTGGGCGTAGGCGTCGAGGGCGAGCTCGGGGCGCTCCATCTGTGTGAGGGCCAGCGCGAGGTTGGCCCACAGGGGTTGGCGCACCTGTTCCTCGTCGGCCGGTCCGCCGTCCAGCCCGCGCCGGGCGGCGATCACCGCGTCGTTCCACCGGCGCTGGAACATCGACAGTCGCGTAAGGCCGAGGTTCAGCCGGGGCACGGGCCCGCACGCCTCGATGCCGTCCTGGATCGCCGTGCGGGCCAAGGCGAACTCGCCGCGCCGGGCGTAGAAGTCGGCCAGGTCGAGCCACGGACCGGGCTCGCTCGCCGCGGCGGCCACCGCCGCCTTCAGCTCGGCGACGGCCGTCTCGGCCCCGCTGCCGATGGTGAACAGGGCGTCCCGGCCCCTCCGCCGCCACCACAGGTACAGGCCCACCAACAGGCCCACGTGCACGACGGCCGTGACGGCGCTCAGCACCGGGGTCTCGCCCGAGTAGACCACCGGCCAGTCGCCGAACCCGGCCGAGAGCGAGAGCAGGGGGTACAGCACGAGGCTGAACAGCACCTCGAGCAGCCCGCCGAGCAGCAGGACGTAGCGCAGCGGCCGGCGGGCACGGGTCCACACCACGCCGAGCACCATCATCCCGGCGCCCATGGCGGCGCCCACGATGTTGCCGGAGACGGCGATCAGCCAGTCCTCCGTCACGGTCCGCGGGCCGGCGACGGTTACCGAGCCCTCAAACAGCCCGTAGTGGAACCCGATCACCCGCACCCCGAGGGCCTTGGCCGTCACGTAGTGGCCAAGCTCGTGGAACAGCACCACGACCGGCGGGATCAGGAAGACGGCAACCTGCGTCGCCAGGCGCTTGTCGGTGGGCGTGAAGTCGTCGTCGAAGAACGTGCGCCAGTGGCGGATGAGCGTGACCAGCGTCGCCAGCGCGGCGAGGCCGAGGATGATGTCAACGGCGCGCGACGACGGGTCGAAGGGCAAGGCGGCGATGGTATTGCGGGACGACCCAAAACGTCGTCCGGCCTCGTAGAGTCACCA
>JBOGIC010000881.1:0-11067 GCA_050744985.1 Acidimicrobiales bacterium | reverse complement strand
CATGTCCGGGAAGGCGGCGTAGAAGGCGGCGGCGAAGCCCTTGTGGCCTTCGAGGTCCATCGGCGGGAAGCTCGCCAGGTAGGCGGTGTACCCCTCGCCGCACAGCTCGTCGGCCGGCCCACCGCGCAGGCGGTCCTGTTCCTCGAAGAAGCGCCACGCCGTCGTGCCCGCTTGCTCGCTCATCGTCCCCCCGGTGACCTCCACGCCCCGGCCAAAGGTAACGCTCACCACACAAGCATCTCTACAGGCGGGCCGCCTGCATACCGAAACTAGGAAGGTGACTCGGGTCAGCGCCGACCGGCGCGCCGTCTCCGGGCTGGGGGCTCAGCCGGTACGGGCCCTGCTGGTCGCGCGCGACCCCGCGGCCGCCGAGGAGCTGGCCGGCCTGCTCGGCTCGGCCGGCTACGACCTCACATGGGCCCGGGTCGAAGACCAGCACCACCTCGAGGCGGCGTTGAGCGCCGCCACCGACGTCGTCATCGTGGACTTCAGCGTTCCCGGCGCGTCGATCTCCCGTGCGCTGGAGGTCGTCCGTTCACGCGACCTGCGCGTCCCGTTCATCGTCGTCAGCGACCCCGTCCGGCTACCGATCGCCGTCACCCTCATGAAGGCCGGCGTGGCCGACTGGGTGCTCCGCAGCGAGCTCGACCGCCTCCCGTGGGCGGTGAAGGACGCCCTGTCCCGGCGCTCGGCCGGCGAGGAGACGGCCCGGTCGGCGAGGGCGCTGCGCCAGAACGAGCGTCGTCTCGCCTACGCCCAGCAGGTGGCGCAGGTGGGCTCGTGGGAGTGGGATGTCGTCACCGACACGCTGTTCTGGTCGGACGAGCTGTTCAAGATCTACGGGCGGCCGACCTCGTTCGAGCCGTCGTACGCCGCGTTCATCGACAGCATCCACCCCGAGGACCGCGAGCTCGTCCAGGGCTCGATCGGCGCCTCGTTCGCATCCGGCGCTCCCTTCGAGTTCGACCACCGGATCGTGCGCCCCGATGGCACCGTCCGCACGCTGCGCTGCCGCGGCGACGTCGAGCGGGACGGGGCGGGACGGGTCGTCCGCATGGCCGGCATCGGCCAGGACGTGACCGAGAGCCGTGCGCGCGAGCAGGCGCTGGCCGAGACGTTGCGCCGGCTCGGGGAGGCCCGCTCGCTGGCCCGGATCGGCAACTGGGAGATCGACCTCGTGACGGGCCACGTCGAGTGGTCGGCCGAGCTGTACGAGCTCTACGGCGTCGACCCGTCGGCCTTCACGCCGACCCCCGAGGAGGTCTACGAGCGGGTGTCCCCGGCCGAGGCCCTTGAGCTGCGGGCGTACGTGGCGCGTGCCCGCGAGACCGGCGAAGGCTGGGAGAACGACATTCGGGTCACCCTGCCCGACGGCCGGGTGCGGCTGCTCCACGGCCGGGCCCAGGTCGACCTCGACGACCGTGGGCGCCCCGTCCGGATCCGGGGCACGCGCCAGGACGTGACAGACCTGCGCGAGAGCGAGGGGCAGTTCCGGGAGGCGGAGGAGCGGTTCCGCCTGGCCTTCGACGAGGCCCCGATCGGCGTCGCCCTGGTCGCGCCCGACGGCCGATGGTTGCGGGTCAACCGGGCGCTGTGCGACATCACCGGGTACTCGCCCGACGAGATGCTGCAGCTGACGTTCCAGGACATCACCCACCCCGACGATGTGGAGGCCGACCTCGACTACGTGCGGCGGCTTCTGGCGGGTGAGATCCCGACGAACCAGATCGAGAAGCGGTACATCCACGCCCGCGGCCACGTCGTGTGGATCCAGCTGAACGTCTCGCTCGTGCGCGACGAGTCGGGGCGGCCCGTGTACTTCATCACGCAGATCCAGGACATCTCCGGGCGCAAGGCGACGGAGGACAAGTTGCGCGCTTCCGAGGGCCAGTTCCGCGGGCTGCTCGAGTCGGCACCCGACGCCATGGTCATCGTCGGCGCCGACGGGCGCATCGTGCTGGTCAACCGCCAGGCCGAGCAGATGTTCGGCTTCGAGCGCTCGGAGCTGGTCGGCGAACCGGTCGAGCGCCTCATCCCGGAGCAGTTCCGCCGTCGTCACGGCGAGCACCGGGCCGAGTTCTTCGGGAGCCCGCAGGTGCGGCCCATGGGCGTCGGCCTCGAGCTGTTCGGGCTGCGGCGCGACGGGAGCGAGTTCCCGTTGGAGATCAGCCTCAGCCCGCTCGAGACCGAGTCGGGCCGGCTCGTCTCCGCCGCCATCCGTGACATCACCGAACGCAAGCAGGCCGAGTCGATCGTGCTGAACGCCCTCAAGCGGGAGCGGGAGCTGACCGAGCAGCTGCGCGAGCTCGACCGCATCAAGAGCGATTTCGTGGCGACGGTGTCCCACGAGCTGCGGACGCCGCTGACGAGCATCATCGGCACGATCGAGTTGCTGTCCGCCGGCGATGTCGGCGAGCTGTCGGCCGGTCAGCGCGACATCATCGACGTGCTCGACCGCAACAGCCAGCGGCTGCTCGACCTCATCAACGATCTTCTGGACCTGGCCGAGATCGAGGACGGCGGCCTGCGGATCCGGCCGGTGGCGACCGACCTCCGCTCGCTCGTCGAACGGGTCAGCGGACAGGTTGCGTTAGGAGCGGCCTCCCGCGGGCTCTCGGTGGTGTGTGACCTCGACCCTTCGCTCGGCGTCGCCACCGTCGACGGTCATCAGCTCGAAAGGGCGCTGCTCAACCTCGCCACCAACGCGGTCAAGTTCACGCCCGCCGGCGGGCGCATCACCTGCCGGGCCGAGCGGGCGCGCGACGAGGTGCGCTTCACGGTGACCGACACGGGCATCGGCATCCCCGACCACGAGAAAGAGCACCTCTTCACCCGCTTTTTTCGCTCCTCGCTCGCCATCGAGAAGGCAATCCCGGGCAGCGGCCTCGGCCTCGTGATCGTCAAGAGCATCGTCGAGGGCCACGACGGCACCGTCACCGTCGACTCGACCGTCGGCGAGGGCACGACCGTGACGATCGCCCTTCCGGTGCGGCCGGCGCTGGCCCGCGGCGCCGTCTGAACCGAGCCCCGTGGCCGTCAGGCGGCGCGGCTGCAGACCGGGATCATGCTCTGGATGTAGCTGAGCGTCTTGTTCGGCAAGGTGGCCTGCTTCCAACCGCCCATCGCCGCCGGGATCGCCGCCGGCCAGAACAGGAACCAGGCGACGCCGCCACCGATCATCTTGTCGGACCATTTGGCGCCGCCGATCTCGACGGCGAGGTCGTCGTGGTCGTTGGAGAGCACGACGGTCAGCGCCGCGCCTGCGCCGAGCCGCCGGGATGCCGCCTGGCTGCGGCACTGCACGACCACCCGGCCGCCCTCGGAGTACTGCTGCACGTCGAGCTTCTGGGACTCGTACCACCCGACGAGGTTCCGGGCGAGGTACGACACGTCCACGCCCGGTGCCGGGAAACGCGACAGCTTCATCTTTGCGCCGCTTGGCCCGCCGTTGGGCCCTTGCACAACGAACGGCGGGTCCGGCCGCGGCGGAGCCGGCGACGGCGCTTCGTCGCGGACCTCGTCCTGCGTCACGACAGTCGACGCGGCGGCGGGGTCGCGGTCGAGCTCGACGTAGATCTCGCCGATCTCCCGGGCGATCCCGACCATGATGTCGGGCCGGCGTCCGAATTGATCGAGGACCTCCAACAGGGAGCTGCGGTCCACGTCCACGTCGTCGCGGTGCCGCTTCACCACACGGAGGAACTCCTGCTGCTCGGTGAGCGACAGCTCGGCCGAGGCCAGCGCCCGCTGGATGTCGGCCAGGGACGCGAACGGCGCCTCGGGCTCGGCCGGGGAGCGGATCGGGCAGCCGCGGCGTCGCCCGCGACGTGATGTCCCGCAGCGCGTTCAGCACCGCGAATGCGCATCGCACAGCAACCTGGGCTTCCATGCGCTGGGAGTAGTTCACGATCTGCGCCGTCGCGAGCGGGACCTCGGTCACCTTCCAGTCCGGGATGTCCTGGATTTCGATGGGCAGGATCGGCCGCCCGAGGTCATGGGCGTACCGGAGCTCCTTCAGGCAGGCGTCGGACTTCAACGACTCCTTGCTCATGACGAAGACGAAGGCCTTGCAGTCGCGGATGTGCTCGAGGATCGTGTTCCACCAGGCCCGCCCGCCCGGGATCTCGCTGTCTATCCAGACCGGCTCGCCCGTCGCCTCGAGGTCCTGCAACAGCGCGCGGTACTCGGCGGCGTCGACGTTCTTGCGTGAGTAGCTGACGAAAATCATGATTGAACCCCTCCCCTTGGTTGGGAGAGGCCCCGACCGAGGCGAGAGATACACCAGCCGCGCGCGCCGGCACCAGCGAGTCGAGCGAGTCGGGGAGGGGGGATTTGAACCCCCGACCGCCTGCCCCCAAAGCAGGTGCGCTACCACTGCGCCACTCCCCGGTCCTTCAAATGGCCTCTGACCTGGGCTTTTAGCTCTCCTGTGGCTCCCTCCGGGGGGAGCACACCGCTGTTACACTACCTAACTCGGTGGGTTTTCAGGAGGTCCGAAATGCCGCGATCAGGGGTCACGAGCAACAGCGTAAACGACATCCGGTCGCTGCAACGAGACTTCGAGCGGTCCCAGCGAGCGGCCCGCCGGTCGCCCCGGACCATCGGCACCTACCGCGAGGCGATCGACCAACTGGCGGCGTTCCTGGAGCGCTCGGGGATGCCCCTCGGTGTGGCGGCGATCCGGCGCCAGCACATTGAGGCGTTCATGGACGACCTCAACGCCCGCACCAAGCCGGCGACCGCGTCGAATCGGTTCCGCGCCCTCCAGCAGTTCTTCAAGTTCGCCGTGGAGGAAGGCGAGATCGACGTTTCACCCATGGAGCGCATGCGCCGGCCGACGGTTCCCGTCGAGCCCGTGCCCGTGTTGTCCGCGGAGCAACTGCGCGCGCTGGTGGCCGCGTGTGGCGGCAAGGAGTTCGAGGACCGCCGCGACACGGCGATCATCCGCTTGTTCGTCGACACCGGGATGCGCCGGGCCGAGCTGCTCGGGTTGCGCGTAGCCGACCTCGACTTCGACAACGACGTGGCGCTCGTCATGGGCAAGGGACGCAAGGCGCGGGCATGCCCGTTCGGCTCGAAGACCGGCCTCGCGCTGGGCCGCTACCTCCGGGCCCGTGGCGCACATAACTCGGCGAATTCCGAGGCGCTCTGGGTCGGCAAGAAGGGCCCGTTGACCGAGACGGGGTTGACGCAGATGCTGTGGCGGCGAGGTGAGCAGGCCAGGATCGGCAAGATCCACCCCCACGAGTTCCGCCACACGTTCGCCCACACGTGGCTCGCCCAGGGCGGCAACGAAGGCGACCTCGTGCGCCTCACCGGCTGGTCGAGCCGAGACATGCTCGCCCGCTACGCGGCCTCGACGGGCGACGAGCGAGCCCGTGAAGCCCACCGCCGCCTGAGCCCCGGCGACCGTTTGTGACGTGGCGCTGACGCCGATAGATCCCTATGTCCGCGACGGCGATGACCTCCGCTCCGCCTCGGTGGTCCGCGGCTGGCCCCTGACGGTCGAGGGCCTGCTCCGGAACGCCGACGCGACCCGCCGGCGGTACTCCCGTAGGGGCGAGCCGCTGGTGGCTATCTCGGCGGAGGCTGCCATCTCGGGATGGTCGGTCGATGCGATCCTCGCCGGGCCGCGCCTTCGTACCCGACTGCGGTACGCCGTGGCCAACGCCGACTCGCTGGTGGAGGAAGGCTTCGAGCTGCTCCCCACCTTTGCGGTACCTCACGTCAGCGTGGTGCTGCCCTCGTACACTGGAGAGGTCGCCGAGAAGCTGCTTCACCTACTCGGCGAAGTCCATATCAATCCGCATCACGTCAGGAGGGAGCGGTGACCGAACGCGACGGCGTGATCGTCACCCTGCCCGCAGACGTGAACGAGGTCGACGAGACGGGCTACGTGTGGGCGTTCCTCTCCGAAGCGGCGGAGCCGGAACGCGTTCGGCCCGGCGCGCTGATCGTGGCCGGCGACGCGATCGAACCCTTCCTCGCGCGAGTCGTCGACATCATCGACGGCCCGAACGGCGACTCGATCGTGCACCTCAACGTCGTCGGTGTACCCGACGAGGCCATCGACGAGCTGCGCCACGCCCGGCTCCTGCCGCAGTAAGTCCTCATCGAGCGGACCGGCGACGGCGCGCCTTCGCTGACTTCAGTGCGAGCGCGTTGAAGTAGGCCTTCTTCGCCGCCTCGGCACGCCGCTGATCGACGACGAGCTCACCACCGCGATAGGCGCCGGCCCCCACGAGCGCAGCGACACTCGCTCCAACCAACGCAACGGCGGGCGCACCCGGCTGCTGTCCACGCCCGCCGGCGACGTCGAGCTGCGCATTCCCAAGGTGCGCGTCGGCTCGTTCTTCCCGTCGCTGCTCGAGCCTCGCCGGCGCGTGGACAGGGCGCTGTGGGCGGTGATCATGACCGCCTACATCACCGGCACCAGCACCCGGAAGGTCGACGACCTGGTGCGGGCGCTGGGCTGCGACTCGGGGGTCTCCCGCTCCACCGTCAGCCGCATCTGCGCCGAGATCGACGCCGAGGTGGAGGCCTTCCGCACCCGACGCCTCGACCACCAGCACTTCCCCTACGTGTATTGCGACGCCACCTACATCGGACCACCGCATCGTCTCTCGGGCCGTCGGAGTGGCCACCGGCGTCGCCGCCGACGGCAACCGGGAGGTGCTGGGCGTTGCCGTCGGCGACAGCGAGGACGAGGTGTTCTGGACGACGTTTCTGCGTTCGTTGCGTGACCGGGGCCTCGCCGGCGTGCGCCTGGTGATCTCCGACGCCCACAGCGGGCTCAAGGCGGCCATCGCCCGGGTGTTCCAGGGCGCCGCCTGGCAACGCTGCAAGGTCCATCTCATGCGCAACGTGCTCGCCACCGTGTCCCGGGGCTCGGCGGAGATGGTGGCGGCCACCGTGCGCACGGTGTTCGCCCAGCCAGACGCGCCGAGTACCCGGGCGCACCTGCGGGTGGTGGCCGACACGCTGCGGGAGCGCTTCCCGGCGGCCGCCGCCATCCTCGACGAAGCTGAGTCCGATGTCACTGCCTACGCCGACTTCCCCCGCGCCCATCACAAGTAGATCGCCTCGACCAACCCGCTCGAACGCGTGCACAAGGAGATAAAGCGCCGCACGAACGTCGTGGGCATCTTCCCCGATGACAACGCAGTCGTCCGTCTCGTCGGAGCGGTGCTCGTCGAGGTCCACGACGAGTGGCAGACGACCGACTGCCGCTACCTCTCCGAGGCCTCGATGGCGCTCATCGACCGACCCAACAACGACGCCGTCCCCGGCGGCGAGCAACACGCGCTGCCGGCCGCGTAACGTCAGGGCAAGCCGAGGGTCACGCTCTTACTTCCACCACTCGCCGGGACGCCGCCTGCAACGAGACTTCGGGCGCGCCCACGAGCGGCCCTCAGGTCGCTTCGCACATCCAGACCCGCTGTGCGTCGACGCCGCAGCGTGCGCCGCGCCCATCTCATGAACGATCGGCGTTGATCCCTCCCAGGGAGCCAGTCAGGCGAGCAACCGCGTCGCCGTCGGCGACTGCACCGCGTGCGCCCCTGGCCGGCTCGGACCTGGTGTCGCTATGACGAACGCATGCCGTCTCGAGTCGCTCGCCTATGCGCCGCGTCAGGTAGGGCGGGACGGCCGGGAGGCGCACGCCCCCGGGCGCCGACAACGCCGACGGCCCCGCGCTGGCGACGCCGTAGACCCAGCGCCGGCTCATGGTGTGGCAACCAGGGTCGACGTTCTCGGACGAGCCCCACGCTGACCCCTATCAGGATCGCGTGTGACATGGCTGCGGCGGAGCCGACAGGGGCTGGCCAGCTTCGGCCGTGCGGCATGATCTCGCCGGACACCCGAGCGGCAGGAGAGAGGAAGGCGGTTGTGGCGAAGCATCTGGAACTGAGGCGACACACCGACAATGACGATGACGCCCTCTCGGCCGACGGCGTCCACGAGGCACTGAGGATTGGGGCGCAGCTCGAAGGTCAATATGACCTGCTCGTCTCGACCGGGGCACAACGAGCCACCCAGACCCTGGCGTGCTTTCTGGCGGCGCTCGGGCAGAAAGTGCCGGGCGGCGTGGTCGTGGAAGCGGGCCTGCGGTCCAAGGCGGAGGACCGATGGAAAGCCGCGTACCGGAAGGCCGGGAGCGGTGACGTTCGCGCCCTTCTCTCTGCGGATCCGGAGCTGGTCAGACAAGACTCGGCCACGCTCGGTGCGGGTCTTCGTCGCGTGCTCGATCGGATGCCCGACGGAGCGCGGGCGCTGGTGGTGGGCCACAGCCCGACCAACGAAGCCGCAGTCCTCGGCCTGACCGGCGAGGTCGTAGCTCCGATGTCAAAGGGCGAAGGAGTACTCGTCGTGGAAGAGGATGGGCGCTACCACGTGGAGCCCGCCCGCTGAGGTCGCCCCCGGCCGGCTCGGCGGGCTCGACTCGCTCCCGACAAGGCGCCGCTCGGTGACACCCGACCTCGCCACTGGTCCTGCCAACGCAATAAGGTCAAGGGGATCAAGCCCGCGTCTGCCATCCGGCTAGGTCTGGCTGCGCTTGTCCCGGCGGTGTGCGTGGTGTTGCCCTCGGTCGTGCCCGTAACGCCCTCCGTATCGGCCGCCACCGACGTGACCAACGGCATTGCGGTCGGCGTGTTTCCCGAGTTCCCGACGCGCATCGCAGCCGGGGCCACGAACGTGTCGGTGAGCATCAACCTCATCAACGGTTCGAGCGGGGGCGAGGCCACCGGCGACCTCACCGTCACCGAGCTGACCCTGGTAGCGTCGTGTGGCACCTTCAGCCCCACGTGTGCCGACGGCGCCGACCCGGGGGTCTTCCTGCTCAGTGAGACCGGGACGGGCACGGCGGGCACGAACTGCGCCGGCACGGCGTTCGATATCACCGGCGCCGACTCGGCGACGGGGCGAGTGCGGTTCACGCGTACCGACGGTTTCCCGCTCGTGCTGGCCGGAACGGACATCACCTCCGAACTCGACACCTGCCGGATCCGGTTCTCGGTCTCGAACCTCCAGATGCCCGCCGTGGACAGCTATCCCACCCTCGACGAAGCCCAGACGAACCAGGTCGGCTACATGTCGGTGCGGCACGCCAACGGGAGTACGGGCAGTGACCAAGGCGAGGACGTAACGACAATCGTCTCCGGCTCCACGGGCACGACGACGACCACGACTGCCCCGCTACCGACTACGACGACGACCAAACCGCCGGCCACGACGACGACGACCCAGCCGCCGGCCACGACGACGACGACCCAGCCGCGGCCTTCCAAGGGCCGCCCTCCGAAGCCGCCTCGACCACCGAAGTGATGCCAGCCAAACCCATTCGACACCGCGCGGTGGCGCGATGGTGACTGCACAGGTTCGGTGAATGGGCGTCCTGTCATAGCCTGGATGGCAACCCCATCTATGGCGAGAGGAGCGACTCCGATGGCGGAGGAGACGTGGCACGCAGCGCGGCTGATCCCAACGTCCGGCATCAGTGGAGCGGAGGAGCAGAACGGCGAGCGACATCCGCACTCCTCGCCGTAATGGCAGCCGTCAAGGGTTCGCGAGGTCGATTACCGCACCGCCAGGCGCTCCTGCGGGCAGCGTCGAGACCTTCATCGAAGTGCCGTTCACGGTTGGTGACAGGAAGGTCTTCCCGGACGGGCTCATCCGCATCAAACGGGGATCCCGGACCTGGGTGGCCTCGTGGAGGTGAAGACGGGCTCCAACCAGCTCGACGCCGCGCAGCTGGAGGCGTACCTCGATGTCGTCCGGGAGCAGGGCTTCGACGTCGTCCTGACCATCTCGAACGAGATCCCGCCCATGGCCGGGACACATCCCACCGCCGTCGACAAGCGGAAGCTCAAGAAAGTTGCTCTCCACCACCTCTCCTGGACCCAGGTGCTGACCGACGCGGTTATGCAGAAGGTGCATCGCGGTGTGGCCGATCCTGATCAGGCGTGGATCCTCGATGAGCTGATCCGCTACCTCGAGCATCCTCGGTCCGGCGCCATGGAGTTCGAGGACATGGGGACATCATGGGTGACAGAAACACGGTCGGCCCAATCACCCTCTCGACCGACTTGCGCGCTGGTCGCGTCACCGTCTCTATCGATATCGATGCCCCTCGGGAGGGTCGCGCCCTCACCCGCGTCAACTGGCTCATCCGCCATCTCAAGGCCACGCCGGAAGGCGTTCGGGTCGACTGCTTCGCTATGCACTCCCGTGGCGGCTCAACCTCCCAGTTGCTACGAGGGGTACGGCAGAACCCAGGGCTGCTGATCGCCGACCTCAAGCGGGAACCTCGTACATTCCGACTCGCCCTCACCGCTCCGATGGGGACCAAACGCGGCCAGGGCCGAGGAAGCTTCGTCGTGTCCGTCCACGAGGTTTCTCCGATCACTGAACGCAACGGCCCTGATGCCGAATCAGGAGGGTCGCCTCCGGCAACCGCTGCCGTGCATGAACTTGGGACCGAAGGCCCAGAGCACAACGCTCGGATGCGAACGGCCGAGGGCACGACGCGTATCCCATGCGACTGACGGCGCTCAGTCCCAGCGCTCGCGTTATCGAGTGGATCACCTACATCACTCCGCCGGATATATAGCGGGTTGCTATTGCCCGCCACACGGTGGCGACGCACGCTCAAGGGCGGCTCGTTCGAGGCAGATTTTCCACCCAGTTCGCTGGCGTGGCGAACACGTGTTTGGTAGTATGTGCCCTCTTCCCCCATGGAGCTGTTTCGAGAATGGGGGCACCCATGGCGATCACGGTGGCGGGCGGCGTCGACGGCGACCCGCGGCGCTGTTCCACGACGGAGCTGGGCGCGGCGCTGGCCGGGTGTGGGCGGCGAGGACGGCGGCGGAGTGCCGATGGCTGGGGATGCTGGCCGAGTTCGACCGGCGGGAGGGGTGGCACCTCGACGGCCAGCTGTCGGCGGCGGGCTGGCTGGTGTGGCGCTGCGGGATGAGCGCCCGTACGGCCCGGGACAAGCTGCGGGTGGCCCACGAGCTGCGCCGGCGCCCGGCGGTGGCCGAGGCCTTCGGCGCCGGGCGCCTGTCGTAC
>JBOGIC010000880.1:0-2089 GCA_050744985.1 Acidimicrobiales bacterium | reverse complement strand
CACTTGTTACGTCGTGACCTTGGCGCCGGCCTTGGTGGGAGCGGTGGTCGTGCCCGCGCTGCCCCGTCGCATCAACAAGACGATGAGCAGCACGACGCCGGCGACCGCCAGGCCGCCGAAGATGGCGGCGATGATCGGCGCCGCCGTGTTCTTCGTCGTCGGCAGCGGCGCGAACTGCACACCCGCCGCGTAGCTGTCCTGTGCCTGGGACAGCTCGTTGGCGTTGCGCGTGTCCGCCCATCCGATGAGGGCATACTCGTCGGTTGACGCCACGCCGTTCGGGTACCGGAGGTCGGAGTTGAAGCTGATGCCGTAGTTGAAGTTGAGCGGGAGGTCGTTGACCTTGACGTTGGGCGCCCAGGTCTGCCCGCCGTCGGTGGAGTACGTGTACCGGACGTCGAAGTAGAAGTCAGTTGTCGTTCTCTCCCTCACGTCCTGCCAGGCGACGTCGACCCGCCCGTCGGGCGCCACGTTCAACTGCGGGTAGAAGCCGCTGGCGTTCATCTCCGGCGTGTCGTCGTCGATGGCGAGCATCGTGCTCCACGTGATCCCGCCGTCGGTGGAGCGCTGCATGACGATGTCCTCGAGGTTCATCGAGGGCGCCGTCTGCGGCGTGGCGGCGTAGACGGCCACGAACGATCCGTTGTCGCCACCGTCGGGCGTCCATCCGAGCCCGGTGAAGGCGCCCTGGCCCATGAAGACGGGCTCGCTGAGCTTGTTGATCGTCCACGTCTTGCCCTGGTCGGTCGACCGGGCGATCAGCTGCGGCATGGGATAGGCGTACCAGCTGCCGGGGTTGAGGCCGGTGCCCGCCTCGGGCGGGGGCGCGGGCTGGTCGTTGAACCCGAAGGTGGATCCGGCCACGGCCAAGAGGACGCCGTCGTGCGCGACCAGGTACGGCGCGCCGAACGAGGCCATCATGTAGATCGGGTACGTCTTGCCGGCGGCGTCGAGGGTGGGCCGCTGGAAGGTGTTGAGGTCGACGGGCTTCTCGAACGTGACGCCCCCATCGGTCGACGTGGCCACCATCACGTGGGGGAGCCGCAGCGGGGAGTCCATGGCGGCGTCGGGGAAGCGCTGGGTGAAGCCGACGTACACCACGTCCTTCGAGCCGGAGGTGTCGACGGCCAGGCCGGTCACGCCGTCGTCCGCCGCCGGCGGGGTGGCGGTGCTGCCGCGCTGGTTGTCGACGAGGGTCGTCTGCCAGGTCTCGCCCAGGTTGGTCGTGCGGGCCAGGACGATGCTGGTGCGCCCTTCACGGATCCCCTCGGGGCGCTCGCCGCCGACGTCGCCGTACGCCTCGTGGGCGTAGTAGAGCGTGTCGTTGCTGCCCCAGGCGAGCATCGTCAACGGCACGCCGGCCACCTGGTTGGTGGTGCAGAAGGGGTACGCCGGGTCGGTCGGCAGCTCCTTCGAGAAGTGCCAGGTGCGGCCGGCGTCCTTCGACACGGTGAGGTAGCACTGCCGGCCCCGCTGTTCGGCGGTGGCGGCCACGATCACCCTGGGGTCGTCCGGCTTCACCAGCATGGAGGTCGGGCTGGTGAAGGCGCGGGCCGGGGCGTCGTTGTCCTTCGTCATGTTGGTGGCGGTCGTGAGCTTGTCGACCGCGACGTCCTGGGCCTTGAACGTGACCTGCTTGAACGTGGATGGCGTCGGCCCGGGCTCGGCGGACGCGGCGCCCGCATAGGCGGCCAGCAGTCCACCGGCGAGCGTCGCCGCCACTCCGACACGGATGTTCCGGTACTTCCTCACTGTGTCCCCCCAGACGTTGCTGCGAACGGAAAAGGCACGGCGGTCACGACTTCGGCGCCTTGACTGGTTCGGCGGCCGCCGGCTTCTCGCGCTTCGAGCCGGCCAGGACGCTGAAACCGCCGACGACCAGCAGGCTGGCGGCGGCGACGCCGAGCCCGATGAGGATCAAGCTGGCCGCGCTCGGGCCCGATCCGACATCGAACGCGCCGCGCACCTCGGGCGTGGGGGCGGGCGGCGGCTCGGTGCCGACGTAGATCGTGGCTCGCGGGATCGTGGAGTTCATGTTGCGGTAGTTCTGCACGGCGTAGAGCACGTGCGTGCCGTACTGCGTGTTGGC
>JBOGIC010000879.1:0-1789 GCA_050744985.1 Acidimicrobiales bacterium | reverse complement strand
GCTCGACGCCGGGCCGGGTGGCGCGCCGCCCGTGGCGGTGGTCGGCAGCGGGCTCGATGTCGTCTACCCGCCGTCGCACGCCCGGCTGTGGCACGACGTGGCCCGGCACGGTGTGATCCTCTCCGAGGCGCCGCTGGGTGCGGCCCCCGAGCGCTGGCGGTTCCCCGTCCGCAACCGCATCATCGCCGCCCTCGCCGAGGTCGTCGTCGTCGTGGAGTCGCCGCACCGCGGCGGCTCGCGCCACACCGTCGACGCGGCGCTGGCCCGGGGCACCCCGGTGATGGCGGTTCCGGGGCCGGTCCGCAGCCTCGGCTCCGAGCTGCCCAACGCGCTCCTGGCCGACGGCTGCCATCCTGCCCGCGACGCCCTCGACGTGCTGGTGGCGCTCGACCTCAGCGCGCCGGGGCCGTCCGCGGTCACCAGCCGGGCCGATCCCCGTCCCCCTCCGGAGGGTGCGGCGGCCGGCGTGCTCGAGGCGCTCGGGTGGGAGCGGTCGACCTTCGAGCAGGTGGTCGTGGCAGCCGGCCGGTCTCCGGCGGAGGTCAGCGTCGCCCTCGCGCACCTGGAGCGTGACGGCTGGATTGTCGGCGCCGGAGGATGGTGGGAGCGTGGCGATGAGCGCCCGTCGAACGCCTAGACCGCCCGGACCGGTACCGTTAGGGCGGTGACCTGGGAGGCTGACGAGTTCGTGAGGTCGCTGGTGTCGGCGGCGCCGGCCACGGTGGCGGCCTATCGCGGGGACATCGACCAGTTCGTCGCGTGGGCCGGGCGTGCCGGCATCGAGGCGCCCGGTGCCGTGACGCCGCTGGTCCTGCGCCGGTACCTCGCATATCTGTCCACCCGCCGGTTCGCCCGCCGGACGGTGGCCCGCAAGGCCGCGGCTGTCCGGCGCTACTTCGACTGGCTACGCCGGCGCGGCCTCATCCTCGCCGATCCGGCCCGCCGGCTCTCGGCGCCGCGGGGCGACGCGCGCCTGCCGCGGGTCCTCAAGGCCCACGAGCTGACCGGCCTCCTCGGCGAAGGCGACGGCGACGGCGAGGCCGGGGGTGCCGACGCGGTTACCCGGCGCGATCGGGCCGTGATCGAGCTGCTGTACGGCAGCGGTCTGCGAGTCGGCGAGCTGTGTGGCCTCCGCACCGGAGACGTCGACCTTCCCGGCCGGCGCCTGGTGGTCTGGGGCAAGGGATCGAAGCAGCGGGTGCTGCCGATGAACGCACCGTCCTCGGATGCGGTGCGCGCCTGGGTGCGGGCGGGGCGCGACCACCTCGTCACCGCCGAATCCCCGCCCGACGCCCTGTTCCTCAACCGGCGGGGCCGGCTGCTCACGCCCCGGGACGTGCGGCGCATCCTCGACCGCCGATCGCCGGTGCCGACGCATCCCCACGCCCTCCGCCACACGTTCGCCACGCATCTCCTCGACGGCGGGGCCGATCTGCGCGTGGTGCAGGAGCTCCTGGGTCACGCCGACCTGGCGACCACGCAGGTGTACACCCATGTCAGCAAGGAGCGACTGCGCTCCGTCTACCAAGCGACCCACCCAAGAGCATGAGCGACAGTGCCCAACCCGCCCCCGATTCCGGGGTGAACGAGCTGTGGGAGCGCTATAAGGCAACGCGCTCTCTCGACAGCCGCAACCGGCTGATCCTTCACTACGCCCCCCTCGTCAAGTACGTGGCCGGGCGCGTGTCCGCGGGCCTGCCCCACACGATCGACCAGGCCGACCTGGTGAGCTACGGCATGTTCGGGCTCATCGACGCCATCGACAAGTTCGACCTCGGCCGTGGCTACA
>JBOGIC010000878.1:0-3303 GCA_050744985.1 Acidimicrobiales bacterium | reverse complement strand
TCGCTCGATCGAAAAGGTCTTCGCCGCGGACGATCACTCTGCAGTGGCGATCGCCGGAGCAGCTGGTCCGGCGGTCGAGATGGTCCGTCTCTTCCAGACCGAGCTCGAGCACTACGAGAAGGTCGAGGGGTCCCCGCTCAGCCTCGAGGGCAAGGCGAACAAGCTGGGCCAGATGATCCGCGCGAACCTGCCGATGGCCATGCAGGGCTTGGCCGTCGTGCCGATCTATGCCGGCTACGACCTGCGACGGCACCGGGGCCGCATCTTCAAGTACGACCTCACCGGCGGCCGGTACGAGGAGGACGACTTCCACGCCACCGGGTCGGGCGGGCGCGACGCACGCACGACGATCAAGCTCGGGTACCAGGGAGAGATGGACCGGGCGGCGGTCATCGAGCTGGCCATCGACGCCCTCTACGAGGCGGCCGACGAGGACTCGGCCACCGGTGGTCCCGACATCGTGCGCGGCATCTACCCGACCGTCGCGACGATCACCGAATCCGGTTTCGACCGCGTCCCCGAAGAAGAGGTCGCCGAGCGCTTCACGACGTTGATCCAGCGCAAGAGCGCCGAGGGGCGCCCCCGATGACGATGCCGTTCGGGTACGTGTCGCCCGAGCAGGCGATGAAGGACCGGGCCGACTTCGCCCGCAAGAACGTCGCCCGAGGCCGGCCCCTCGTCGCGCTCCAGTTCGACGAGGGCATGCTGCTCTGCGCCGAGAACCCGTCACGCACCCTTCACAAGATCAGCGAGATATACGACCGCATCGCCTTCGCCGGCGTCGGCAAGTACAACGAGTTCGACGGGCTGCGCACCGCCGGCATCCGCATCGCCGACCTGAAGGGGTACCAGTACTCCCGCGAGGACGTCGACGCCCGGGCGCTGGCGAACGCCTACGCGCAGTACCTGGGGCAGATCTTCACGCACGAGATGAAACCCCTGGAGGTCGAGATCCTCGTGGTCGAGGTCGGCTTCGAGCCCGAGGGCGACCGGCTGTTCCACATCCTCTACGACGGCACGGTGGTCGACGAGCAGAACTTCAGCGTGCTCGGCGGCGACGCCGACACCATCGCCGAGCGTCTCCGGTCCCGCTTCGAGTCGGGGATGGACAAACCGGCCGCCCTGCGGGCCGCGGTCGCCTCCCTCTCCGGCGACGACCACGCCCTGGGTGCGACCGACGTCGAGGCCGCCATCCTCCGCCGCCATGACGGCCGGCGCGCGTTCACCCGGATCAGCGGCGAAGAGGTCGGACAACTCATCGCCCAGTGAAACGCGCGCCCCCTCGCGGCACACTGTGAGGTATGGCGACAGCAGAACAGCAACCACCGGTCTGGATGTGGGCCCTACGCGTCGGCATCCCCCTCGCGGCCGTCGGACTGGTGGTGGCGCTTCGACCCGAGATTGTGACGGGCACGTTCTCGAGCGTCGAGAGCGTTCTCAAGGTGCTGGGCCTGCTGGTGGCGTGGGTCGTCTTCTCGTTCCTCGTCCGGCGGTTCGTGACGAACGCCGCCGCTCGCACGGCGATCATCGCGGTGGCCGGGGCGGCGCTGCTGTTCGTGACGGTCCTCCCGTACTTCCGTGACAAGTCGGTGAACGACGCTCTGCCCACCGCGTCGTCGCCCGCCACCACGGCGGCAGTCGCGGCGGACACGCCGGCGGCGCCAACCAGCCCCAGCCCCAGCCCGAGCCCGACGGTCGCCCCGGCGCCGGTCCCGACCGGGCCGCAGAAGGTCACGACCGGGCAACTCCGGGGCCTCGCCGGCCACCGCGGCGCAGGGGAGGCGGCGGTCTACCGCCAGCCCGACGGCTCCCATCTGGTCCGCCTGGAGGACTTCGACGTATCGAGCGTGCCCGCCCCCGTGCTCTACCTGGTGCCCGGGGCCAACCGCCAGGGCATCGACGGCGCGGTCAAGCTGGGTGGCCTGCGCGGCAACAACGGCAGCCAGAACTTCACCGTTCCCGCCGGCACCGAGGTCGGCGGAAGCCAGACGGTGCTGATCTGGTGTGAGGCGTTCTCGGTGCCGGTCGCCGGGGCGACCCAGGCGCCCACCTGAGCACGAGCTACGACACGTTGAACAGCACGGGCGACATCACCGTGGCGCCCGTCGTCGCCTTGAAGCAGATGTGGTACTGCCCCGGCGGCGTGCCGGTCGGGATTGTCCCGATGGTCGCACCGATGAATCCGGCCGCCGATGCCGTGCGGTTGGTGCCGCTCAACGTCACGACGTTGTCGGCGCAGCGGCGCAGGTTGTCGCCCCTGGCGAGGACGAGGCGGTAGGCGGTACCCGGGACGGCGCCGGTGCCGTAGACCCGGATGGTCGTGGCCGCCGGACCGCCCTTGAGGCTGCTGCCGTCGTCGTACCACGTGCGCCCCTGCACCGCCGGGGCGGGGTCGTCGAAGGCGAACTTGGCGACCCACAGGTCGTAGATGCCGCCTGACCCGTACGCGCTCGTCTGGAACGGGTTCTTCAGCGGGAAGTCGTGTGATGTCGTCTGGCCGACGATGTAGGCGCCCGAGCCGTCGGCCGCCAGCCCGTGGCCGAAGTCGTACCCGGAGCCGCCTATGTAGGTGGAGAAGAGCAGCGCCGAGCCCGAGGCGTTGAGAACGCTCACGAAGCCGTCGTCGTTGTCTCCATACACCGGTTGGGTCGGGTTGACGAGCGGGAACGCCGATCCGGCCTCGCCGGTCACGATGATGCGGCCGAGCGGGTCGATCCCGATGCCGGTGCCGTCGGTTGCGGTGCCGAGGTATGTCGAGAAGACCAATGATCCGCCTGGGCTCATCTTGAAGACGAAGGCGCCGAAGAAGCCCTCGACCTGGTACGCGCCCGGCGTCGTGGGGAAGTTCCGTGACTCCGTGGAACCGGTGGCGTAGGCATTGCCCGCACCATCGACGACGAGGTCGTACACCACGTCCCCGAATGTCCCGCCCAGGTAGGTCGAATAGGTCAACGCCGATCCGGCGGAGTTGATGCGGGCCATGAAGGCGTCGGCGTGGGTGTCCTTCGTGGCGTCGACGGCGTTGAGCGTAGGGAAGTTGTCGGACGTGGTGAAGCCGCCCATGACGACGTTGCCACCTGCGTCGACGCCGAGCCCGTAGGGGTAGTCGATGCCGTTGCCGCCCAGGTAGGTGGCGTACACCGGCGATCCGGCCGTGTTCAACTTGACCAGGAAGGTGTCGTCGTCGCCGGCGTTCTGGGCCTGGATCGGGTTGCGGGTCGGGAAGGTGGTCGAATCGGTCTCGCCGGCGATGTAGGCGTTGCCGCTGCCGTCCACCGTGATCCGGTAGGCGGTCTCGTCGTC
>JBOGIC010000877.1:0-3381 GCA_050744985.1 Acidimicrobiales bacterium | reverse complement strand
CGGCGGGGCGACGGCGAGCGGGTCGAGTCGTCGCGGGGCGTGGGCCTGGGCCTGTCGATCGTGCGGGCCGTCGCCACGGCCCACGGGGGATCGGTGCGCGCCGACGCTCGCGCCGACGGCGACGGCGGCCTCGACATCGTCGTGTCCCTACCGGCCGTAACGGCACGAACGTGACCGACTTCGACCCCGAGGTCATCGCTGCCCTCTTCGGCCGGACGGCGGCCGGCTACGACAGCGTGATCCCGTTCTTCGCCGACTTCGGCCGGAGCCTGGTGGACTACGCCGGCCCGCAGCCGGGCGAGTCGGTGCTCGACGTCGGGTGCGGCCGGGGCGCCACGCTGTTCCCGGCGGCGGAGCGGGTGGGGCCGACCGGCATGGTGTTGGGCATCGACCTGTCGGCGGAGATGGTGTGGCGCGTGACTGCCGACATCCGCACGCGCGGAATAGCGCAGGCCGAGGTGCGGCGGGCTGACGCGGCCGACCTGCCGGTCGAGCACGCGACCTTCGACGTGGTGCTGTCGAGCTTCGTGCTGCACCTGCTGGCCGATCCGGACGCGGCGGCCGCCGAGATGCGGCGCGCCGTGCGCCCGGGCGGGCGCGTCGCCGCGTCGATGCCGTTGCCGCCGGTGCCCGAATGGGAGTTCGTCTTCGAGCTGTTCAAGGCGTACGGCTCGCGAGCCCGGCGCATGCCGACCGTGCCGTTCCGCCCCGACTTCGACCTCGCCGGCACGCTCGCCACCGCCGGGCTCGAGCCGGCCGAGGTCTCCGACGTGACGCTTGACTTCCGCCTCGCCGACGAGCGGGCGTGGTGGGACTGGGGATGGTCACAGGGCTTCCGGGGCCTGTTCGAGATGCTCGAGCCGGCCGACCTCGAGGCGTTGCGCGTGGACGCGTTCGCCGAGCTGCGCCGCCGGGTGACGCCCGACGGGATCCAGATGCGCCAGGGCGCCCGGTTCGTGTTGGCCCGTCCACCACTCGGAGGCGGCGCTCATCTACCGTGACCGACGGTGGAGGTCGTGATCGTCCGTAGCCCGAACCGGCGCCGGACCGTCGAAGCCAAGGTCGTCAACGGCGTCATCCGCGTATCGGTGCCCGCGGCGATGTCACGTGCCGAGGAGCAGCAGCACGTCGACAAGCTGGTGGCCCGTCTCGAGCGCCGCCGGACCACGACGGGCATCGAGCTCGAGCCCCGGGCCGCGAGCCTGGCGGGGCGGCACGGACTGCCGCGGCCGGTGTCGATCCGGTGGGTGGACAACCAGGAGCGCCGGTGGGGGTCGTGCTCGCCCGGCGACGGGACCGTCCGGATCTCGACGCGGGTGGGCGTGTACCCGCTCTGGGTGCTCGACTACGTGATCGTCCACGAGCTCGCACACCTGGCCGAGGCGGGGCACACGGCGCGGTTCTGGGCTCTCGTCGACCGGTATCCCAAGGCCGAGCGGGCCCGTGGCTACCTGATCGCCAAAGGCCTCGAAGTCGACGAGGAGCCCTGACCCCTGCTTTCGCGAGCGGAGCGGCAGGCGCTACGGTCGACCCCGTGAAGGCGTGGTCGCGGGGGCTTCGAGCGGTAGGGGGCGCGGCCCTCCTGCTCGGGGTCGCGGCGGGCCCGGTATGGGGCCAGGTCACGACGTCGTCGACGACCATCACCACGACCACGACGACGACCACCACGACGACGACGATTGCGCCCACCACCACGCGCGCCCCGACGACGCTGGCGACGACCACCGTCCCGACGACCACCTCGTCGACGGTCCCCGCCACGACGACCACCACCAAGGCGTCGTCCTCGGGGGGCGGGGCCGGCACGGTCGCCCTGATCGCCGCCATCCTGATCGTGGCCGCCGCCGCCGTGGCCGTGATCGTCCTGATGATGCGGCGCAAGGCCGCCGGTGGTTGGGTCGAGGCGGCCCGCTACGCGGTCTCGGAAGGACAGCGGTTGACGACGACCGTGAACCAGGGCCTGGCGTCGGTCGACCAGCCGACGGCGGCGGCCCACTGGTGGTCCGATGTCGACGCCATCGGCGGCGACCTGCACGCCCGGCTGGTCGCGCTCGCGTCCAAGGGACCGAGCACCGGCGCGGCGACGGCGGCGTCGCAGGCCGATCGCGCCCTGCAGTCGTTGCGGGCGGCGGTCGAGTCCGACCGGGCGCTGCGTCTCGGGCCCCCGACCCCGACCGAAGAGCAGCTCGGCTACTCCGAGGCCGTGGTGCGCCAGCGCACCGCCGAGTTCGAGCAGGCCCTGGCCGACCTCGAGAGCTTCGTCCGGGCGCCGGCGTAGCCGGCGGTTGCCTGAGCCGCGCATGGGACGTCGCGGCGCGCTCGTCCGGGTGTCGATGGTCGTTGCCATTGCGCTGGCGGCGTCGGCGTGCACCACCACACACCCGACCCGAGCCTTCCGCATGCCGGGCGCCGAGCCCTCCGCCGCCCAGTGGAAGACGTGGGTGCTGACCTCGCCGGCGGATGTGACCGTCCCACCGCCGCCCGCGCCCGGCTCGGCGGAGGCGATCGCCGACACGCGCGAGCTCGAGGACGCGGTGGCGTTGCGCACGCCCAGCGCCCTCGACGCCATGGCGGCCTGGGACGGGGCCGGGGAACCGATCAGCGGTCCCTGGATGCGCATGGCCTTCGAGCTGGTGTCGGCCCGGGCCCCCGACCCGCCGGCGGCGTCGCGTGCGTACGCCCTGCTGGCCGTGGCCGCATACGACGCCATGGTGGCCACGTGGTACTGGAAATACCGCTACCAGCGGGCCGCGCCGGACGTGGTCGAGAAGGCCTCCCCGTCGGGGGCCGATCCGTCCTATCCATCCGAGCACGCCGCCATCGCCGGCGCGGCCGCCAAGGTGCTCGCGTACCTCTTCCCCGAACGCCCGGCGCGCGTCGTGTCCGACGCCGCCATCGAGGCCGCCACCTCCCGGGTCCTGGCCGGCGCCAACTGGCCCAGCGACACGACCGCGGGCCTCGTGCTCGGCGACGAGGTGGGGGCGAAAGTCGTCGCCTACGCCGAGGCGGATGGAGCGGCGCGGCCGTGCACCAAGGAGGCGCCGGGCGGCCGCCCGCAGTTCTGGGCTCCTCCGACGGGGGTGGCGGGCGCTCCCGTCCAGCCGTGTGCGGGCGAGTGGCGGCCGTGGGTGCTCGAGTCGGGAAGCCAGTTCCGGCCCGAACCGCCGCCCGTGTTCGGCGACGGCGCGTTCGAGGATCAGGCGTACCAGGCGATCGGCGTGAAGCGGGACCTCACCCCCGAGCAGAAGCGGACAGCGACGTACTGGGCCGGGGGCGCGGGCACGGCCCAGGCGGCGGGCATCTGGAACGACATCGCGATCGGCTACATCCGGACACGCCTGCCGACCGAGCCGCAGTCCGAACGGGTGCTGGCGCTGGCCA
>JBOGIC010000876.1:0-3039 GCA_050744985.1 Acidimicrobiales bacterium | reverse complement strand
ACCCCCGAGCGGCGGCTGGTGTTCGGCCCCAACGACTTCGACGAGACCATCCGGGGCCCGTGGGAGTGGGACGTCAAGCGCCTCGCGGCGAGCCTCGCCGTGGCGGCGCGCAGCGACCGCATGACCGACGACCAGGCCCGGCTGGCGGCGGAGGCGTCGGCGCGGTCCTACCGGCTCCGCATGGCCGAGTACTCCACCCAGCGCAGCCTGGAGGTCTGGTACGCCACCGTCGACTCGTCGATGGTCGAAGAGCTGTTCGCCGACCAGGCGGAACGGCGCGGCTCCGGGCCCGACTCGGTCCACCGGCTGACGCGCCAGTGCTTGCTGCACGACAGCGTGCACGCCTTCCTCAAGCTGACCGACGTGGTCGACGGCCGGCACGTGATCCGTCACCAGCCGCCGCTCATCAGCCGGGTGGACGACCACCCGGAGGTGGCGGCCCAGCTCCACGACGTCGTCCTGGCGTACCTCGACTCGCTCTCCGACGAGCGCCGCTACCTCTGTACCCGCTTCACGCTGAGCGACCTGGCCATGAAGGTGGTCGGCGTGGGCAGTGTCGGCACCCGGTGCTTCATCGGCCTCTTCTACGGTGACGGCGCCGGCGAGAACGACGACCCGCTGTTCCTCCAGGTGAAAGAGGCCCTGCCCTCCGTGCTCGAGCCCTACGTCGGGCCGAGCCCGTACCCGAACCAGGGCCAGCGGGTCGTGGTGGGCCAGCGGATGATGCAGGCCCACCCCGACATCTTCCTGGGCTGGACCCACGCGCCCATCACGAACCGTGACTTCTATGTCCGCCAGCTCCGGGACATGAAGGGCGCCTTCGACGTCGAGCAGATGACACCCGGCGACCTCGCTCGCTACGGCGAACTGTGCGGCTGGGCCCTCGCCCGCTCCCACGCCCGCAGCGGCGACGCCGCGCTCCTCAGCGGGTACCTCGGTACCGGCGACGTGTTCGACCGGGCGATCGGCGAGTTCGCCATCGCCTACGCCGACCAGAACCAGCGGGATTTCGAGGCGCTCGCCGAGGCCGTCGCCAGCGGCCGCGTGCAGTCCGCCGACTTCTGACCCTTCACTCCGCGCCATTAGCCCTCTGAGGTGCCACTTTCGCGAGTTAAACGACGGCGGCGAGGACTTCCTTCAGCAGCTGGGCCGTGACCTCGTTGGAGGCGCCCGTCCACTCGCGGCCGCCGGCGTCGCGGTGGCGGGACTCGTACTGGTCGAGCCCGATCGACCACGCCCGGTTGGCCTCGGCGATGTCGCGGTGCAGCGACATGTAGGTCTGGGGCATCGGGATCAGCGAGTACTCCACCGGCGTCGACTGGCGGGACGTCTGGCGGATCACGGCGCTGAGCGTGTCGGCGAAGTCGGGGGGGATCTGGTGGTGGCGGGAGATGATCTCCAGTTCGGCCGGCGGGCGGGGGTAGTCGACCAGCAGCATCTGGAACAGCGGCGCCTCGTGGAGCATGGCGACCATGTCGTCGACCAGCTCGGCGGCCCGTCCCGGTGACTTCCGGGCCAGGAAGGCGGCGAAGGTCTGCTTGTTGAGCACGACCTGGTAGCGCTTGCGCCCCCGCAGGGCCAGGCCCCGGAAGTGGTCCCGGTAGTCGCCGAACAGCCTCCGGAACGTGGTGGCGTCGCCGCCGTCGAGGCCCATCCCGGCGATCCAGCGGTCGAGGTCCTCACCGTCGACGAACATCAACGGGGGCTCGTCGCCCACCAGCATCTCGAGGCCCGGGTACTCCCGCTCGAGGGCGAACAGGTAGGCGAACGCCTCCTGGTTCGTCAGGTGGGCCGCGCCCGGGAACCGCAGCAGCTCGCCGGCGGTGGTCGGCAGGGCCTCGATGAAGGCCGCCAGGCGGCCCGGGCGGTGGCGCTCACCCTCGGGCGCATAGTGAGCGAAGCAGGACTTCTGCAGCTCCTCGGAGGAGAAGCACTCGAGCAACTCGTCGAGGGCGACGTTGAGGGCGCGGGCGACGGCCACGATCGCCAGGCCCCGCGTGCTCATGCGGGTCGGCAGGCGGTAGGGCCTCGTGCGGCTCTCCATGAGGGCGACCATCGCCACGGACACGGGCCGCTGCGGGTCGAGCTCGGCGGTGCGGACGCTCAGCCCCTCCCGGGTGAGATGTTCGGCCGCACGCAACCGGCGCAACCGGTCGGCGAAGGGCTCGGACGGCGCCATCGACCCCGGAGGCTAGCAGTGGGCATCCGGCGCGCCGAGGATGGGCGCGGAAAAGCGGAATCCCAAGGAAGTCTCCTCCGTCCGGCCCGAGAGCCGGTCTTTGGTCGCCCCCTCGGGATTCCAAGGGCCATGATACGCAGCACCCCTTGGTGCGTCAAGGGACTTTCAAGAGGAGAACCTGCCGTCGTGACGACCGTTCGCCGGGCCCTTGTCCTCGTGCTCGCCGCCGGGCTGCTGACCACCGCCTGCGGGGGCGACGAGGGCGACTCGGGCACGGCCTCGTCGGACAACGTTCCCGCCGACCAGACCGTCGAGGTCGGCATGGTCGACCTCGCCTTCGAGCCGACGGCGCTCACCGCGAAGTCCGGGACGACGGTGCGGTTCGTCTTTCGCAACGAGGGGGCGCTGCCGCACCAGGCCTACTTCGGCGACGAGGCGGTCCAGAAGAACCTGGCCGACGGCAAGGGCAAGCCGGTCGGCGTCGAGGTCGGTCCGGGCCAGACCAAGTCGTTCGTGCACCGCTTCGACCAGCCCGCCCGGCTCCTCATCGGTTGCCATGTCCCGGGCCACTACACCGCCGGGATGAAGGCCCGGCTCACCGTCGAGTAGCCGTCATACGCCCCAGGACGGGGCCTGCTCCAGGAGGAACCGGCTGACGGCCAGGCAGCGGTCGAGCACTTCGCACAACTGCTCCTCCCCGGCGAGCACCTGGGCCAGCGAGACCTGCTGGCGCGCGACGACGGTGAGGCTGCGCTCGGGGGCGTCGGTCACCGAGCCGAACGAGTCGATGGCGGAGACCTCGAGGGGCAGTTCGGGCCCGCTGACGCCGGCCAGGTCGGTGGCCAGTACGAGCAGGTCGG
>JBOGIC010000875.1:0-2287 GCA_050744985.1 Acidimicrobiales bacterium | reverse complement strand
TTCGGATGGGACCACCCACGGGCGTTCGAGCAGGACGAGGTGCAGTTCCTCGAGTCGCTCGCCGGGCAGTGCTCCCAAGCCCTCGAGCGGGCGCGGCTGTACGAGGTCGAACGGGAGACGGCGCGGGTCCTCCAGCGCAGCCTGCTGCCGGCCGAGGCGCCCGCCATCCCGGGCATGGACGTGGCCGCCGTCTACCGGGCGGGAGACCACTCGGTCGCCGTCGGTGGCGACTTCTACGACGTCTTCCGCATCGGCGCCAACCGCTGGGGCATCGCCATGGGCGACGTGTGCGGCCGCGGCGCCCGGGCCGCGTCCCGTACCGCCCTCGTGCGCTACACAGTGCGGGCGATCGCGGCACGCGGCGAGCCGGCGGTGGACGTCCTGCGTGAGCTCAACCGCGCCATGCTGGCCGAGCCCGAGGCGGACGATCGCTTCTGCGCCGCGGTGTTCGGTCAGATCGAGCTCGACCGCTGCGGCGCCTGGGTCACGCTGGTCTGTGCCGGCCACCCGCGTCCCGTCGTCGTGCGTCGGGCGGGGTGGATCGACCTGCGGGGCCAGCCCGGCAGCCTGGTCGGCATCCTCGACGACCTGGACGTGAGCGATGACCGCGTCGGCCTCGGGCCCGGCGACGCCCTCGTGCTGTTCACCGACGGCATATCCGAGGCGCGCAACGCCGCCGGCGAACAGTTCAACGACGAGGAGCTCCCGCGGACGCTGCTCGCCCACGCCGACCTCGACGCCGACCACCTCGCCGAGGTGATCCGCCAGGCGGCGCTGGACTTCTCGGGCGGCACGCTCACCGACGACATGGCGGTGCTCGTGGTGCGGGTCCCGCCCGACGCCGACGAGGACCCCGACGAGCGGTTGGCGGCGGCCATCGGCGACGCCGCCGGCGCCGAGGCCCCGGGCTACCCCGTCCCGCACGGTGGCCGCACCGCGCGGCCGCGGCCACCCCGCGAAGCTCGCGTCCTTCTCCGGCCGGACCCGCTGAGCGCACGCGGCGCCCGGCGCTTCCTGGCCGGCGTGCTGAGCAGCTGGCGGATGCCCGAGATGCTGGAGGGCGACGCCGCCCTGCTGCTGTCCGAGTTGGCCACCAACGCCATCCTCCACGCCCGTTCGCCGTTCACCGTGATCGTCCGCTACGACGGTGAGGTCCTGCGCGTCGAAGTCGGGGATGGCTCCCGGAGCGAGCCCTACGTGCGCCTCGTCGACGCGAGCGACGCGCCGGGCGGGCGGGGCCTGATGCTCATCGACACCGTGGCCAGCCGCTGGGGGATGATGCCCACGGCCCGGGGCAAGCGGGTGTGGTTCGAGCTGCCCGTGCCGCCGCGCTGATGCGCCCTCCGGGCACGACCGTCGCCTCCGTCCGGGTCATCGACGACGGGGAGGAGCGCGGCCGCGAGGATGTGCTGGCCACCGAGGAGCCGCTCGAGATCCGGCTGGAGGGTGCCGGAACGCTGGCGGTCACGATGCGCACGCCCGGTGCCGACTTCGAGCTCGCCGCCGGGTTCCTCTACACCGAGAGTGTGATAGACGGCCGCCGGTCGGTGCAGCGCATCTCCTACTGCGTGGACGGCGGCGAGCAGCGCTACAACGCGGTCACCGTCCGGCTGTCCGGGCCGGTGCCCGACCTCACCTCGATGGAGCGGTACGGCACGGTCTCGAGCGCGTGCGGCGTGTGCGGGAAGGCGAGCCTCGACGCCCTCCGCCGGCGCGGGATCGAGCCACTGCCCGAGGGCGAGCCGCGGGTCAGGGTGGAGACGCTGTTCACGCTGCCCGACGCCCTCCGATCGGCCCAGCGCAACTTTGCCGTGACCGGAGGGCTGCACGCCGCCGGCCTGTTCACGGTCGACGGTTCGTGCCTCGCCGTGCGGGAGGACGTCGGCCGCCACAACGCCGTCGACAAGGTGATCGGCTGGGCCCTGCTGCGCGACCGGCTGCCGCTGACCGACGCCGTGCTGGTGGTCAGCGGTCGGGCCGGGTTCGAGATCGTCCAGAAGGCGGCGGCGGCGCGGATCCCTATCGTCGGCGCCGTCTCGGCCCCGTCGAGCCTGGCCGTCGACGTCGCCAAGGAGTTCGGCCTCACCCTCGTGGGATTTCTCCGCGGGCGGCGTACGAACGTGTACGCCGGCCGCTCGCGCCTGGTGTGACCTACTGCCCCTCCCATCAAGGTTCGCCCCGTCCTTCGCATACCCATTGACGACGAAAGACCAGGTCAGCATGGGCAAAACCGACTCTTGAGGGGCGAAGGACGGGGCGAACCTCTCCCTTCGGGGCAGTACGACGC
>JBOGIC010000874.1:0-16611 GCA_050744985.1 Acidimicrobiales bacterium | reverse complement strand
TCGGCCATGGACTCCGACCGGCAGCACTGCCTCGAGGTGGGAATGGACGACCACCTGCCCAAGCCCGTCCGGCGTGACGCCCTCGGTGAGGTGTTGCGGCGCTGGGTGCGCAGCGGAACGGACGGGGCCGCCTCCGAGCCGGCGCGGGAGAGCCGGTGATGGCCGACCGCTGGTTCGCCTGCGGCCAGTCCTCGGGCCGGGACGCCTCCGGCGCCGGTGCGGACGCCGCCCGCGTCGCGCTTGCCGGCGGCGACGACCCGAAGTTGCTGGTCGTCTTCTGCTCCGATGCCTACGACCTGCCGGCGCTGCTCGACGGCATCCGATCGCAATCGGGTGCAGCGCCACTCGTGGGCTGCTCGACCGCCGGTGAGATTGCGACGGCGGGCCCCCGGGATGCCAGTGTCGTCGTCGTCGCCCTCGGAGGTGAGGGGTTCTCCGTCGCCGCCGGCGCGGGGAGCGACTCCGCCCAGGGGCTGCGCGACGCCACCGCCGAGGCGGTCGAGGCGGCTATCGCCGGTGTCGAGCGCCGCGAGCACACGGTCCTCCTGCTCCTCACTGACGGCCTTGGGGGCGACCAGATGGAGGTCGTCCGGGGCGCGTATGGCGTCGTCGGGGCCGAGGTCCGCCTTGTCGGCGGCTGCGCGGGGGACGACCTCAAGATGAAGCGCACGTTCCAACTCTTCGGCGACCAGGTGCTGCGCGACTCGGTGGTGGTCGCCGCCATCTCCTCCGACGCTCCGCTGGGGATCGGCGTCCAGCACGGATGGCGCCGGGTCGGCGACCCCATGCTCGTCACGAGGAGCGACGGCAACCACGTCTACAGCCTCGACGATGAGCCGGCGTTGGATGTGTACCTCCGCCGCCTCAGCGCGCCAGAGGCAGCGCATCACGATGCGGTGGCGTTCACGCGCTTCGCCCTGACCCATCCCCTGGGCGTGAGCCGCCGCAGCGGGGAAGAGGTGCGCTTCGTGGCCGAGGCCGGCTTCGAGGACCGGTCGCTGGTGTGTATCGCCAGCGTCCCCCAGGGCGGCCTCGCCTGGATCATGGAGGGCGACGAGGACTCGGTGCTCGAGGCCACCGACGGCGCCTGCGCCGACGCTCTCGGCCAACTCGACGGCCGGCCCCCGTTGGGCCTCGTCGCGTTCGACTGCATCGCGCGCCGAGGAGTGCTCGGCGACAGCGGCATCAAGCGCGAGATCGAGCGCATCGCCGGCCACGCCGGCGGCGCGCCCGTCGCCGGGTTCTACACCTATGGCGAGATCGCCCGCACGACGGGCATGCGCGGATTCCACAACCAGACCCTCGTCGTGCTCGCGGTCGCCTGAGGACCAGAGGAGTCGATGGACCCCCAAGGCCGTTCCGCTCAGCAGCTCGCCGAGGTCGTCGCGACGCTCGCGTCGTGCTCGACCGCCGCCGTGGCCGCCCAGGCGGGCGTCGAGCAGATCGCCGAATGCTTCGATGCCGAGGTGGGCGCCCTCCTCGAAGGCCCGGTGGCGGTGGCGTCGGTGGGGTTCCGTCACGACCGGCTGCCCCCGGCGCGGCTCATGGAGGTCGTCAGCGGGGCGGCGCGCGAGGTGGACGTCCCCGGGGCCGGTTCGTGCCCGGCGATCGTCGCGCGCGTTCCGTCTGATGCGCCGCGCCATCTGATCCTCGCGAGGTCCGGCGACGACGGTTTCAGCCGGGAGGAGGTGAGCCTTCTCCAGAGCATGGGCCGCATCATGGCCACGACCCTGGACATCCTCGCCCTCCGCGACCGGGTGGCGGCGACCGAGGCGAGGTTCAAGCGGATCGTCGAGACGGCCAACGAGGCCATCTGGCTGTTCGACGCGGCCGGCCGGACAACCTTCGCCAACGACAAGACGGCCGAGATCCTCGGCTACGCACCCGAGGACATGCCGAGGCTGGGTCTCTACGACGTGCTCGACGAGGCGGGCCGGGCGCAGGCGGCCAAGAACCTCGAACGCCGCCGGCAGGGATTGAGTGACCAGCTCGAGTGCGCGTTCCTGCGCAAGGACGGCTCCTACGTCTGGGTGCTGCTCAACGCCAGCCCGCTGTCCGACCGCGACGGCGTCGTTGTCGGCTCGGTCTGCATGATGAGCGACATCACGCCGCGCAAGCAGATCGAGACCATGCTCCAGAAGCGTGAACAGCAGTTGGCCGAGGCCCAGCGGGTCGCCCACCTCGGGAGCTTCGAGTGGGACGCCACCGAGGACGTGCTCCACTGCTCAGACGGGTTGTATCGCGTGCTCGGCGTCGCGCCGGACGAGCTGATCCGCACCTACGCCGGCTATACCGCCTGCGTCTACGCCGAGGACCGAGCGATCATCGAACGGAGCATCGCGACGCGCGCCGACTCGGCCGAGTACCGCATCGTCCGGCCGACGGGTGAGGTCGTCTGGGTCCAGGCTCGCCTCGAGCGCGAGATCGACGACGACGGGACGATGCGGTGGGTCCGCGGCACCGTCCAGGACATCTCGGTGTCGAAGCGCGTTGAGGACGCTCTGCGCCAGGCAACCGCGCGCTACCGCCTGCTCCAGGCGATGGCATCCGCGGCCAACGAGGCCTCGAACCTGGACGAAGTTCTCCAGGTCGCCGTCGCCCAGTTGTGCGCCCACACGGGCTGGCGCGTCGTCGCGAACCGTGCGCCGACCGAGGACGGCGACCGCGGGGGGTTCGCTTTCCCGGTGCTCCTCGGCGACGAGGTCATCTGCGTACTCGAGTTCTTCCCCGAGGACGCCGTGGGCCCCGACGACGCCCTGCTCGAGACGATCGGCCAGGTCGCGACCCAGCTCAGCCGGGTGGCCGAGCGCGAGCGGGCCAGCCGCGAGCTGGCCATGGCACGCGACGCGGCCATGACGTCGTCTCGGCTCAAGTCGGAGTTCCTCGCCACGATGAGCCACGAGATCCGCACGCCGATGAACGGGGTCATCGGGCTCACCGGCCTGTTGCTGAGCACGGAGCTGGACGAGCGCCAACGCCAATACGCCAAGGGCGTCCAGTCGGCCGGGGAGGCCCTGCTGGCGATCATCAACGACATCCTCGACTTCTCCAAGATCGAGGCCGGCAAGCTCGAGCTGGAGGTGACGGGCTTCGACCTCGTGCAGGTCGTCGAGGAGGCGGCAGGGCTCGTCGCCGACGCCGCCCAACGCAAGGGGCTGGAGCTCATCGCGTACCCCCATCCCGACCTCCCCGCCGCCGTGCGGGGCGACCCCGGGCGCTTGCGGCAGGTCCTGCTGAACCTGGCCTCCAACGCCGTGAAGTTCACCGAGGCCGGGGAAGTCGTCATTCGGGCCGCACCCGTCGAGCGACCCGGCTGGCTGCGCTTCGAGATCTCCGACACGGGGATCGGCATCGCCGACCGTGACCGGGAGCGGCTCTTCGAGCCGTTCTCCCAGGCTGACGCGTCGACGACTCGCCGCTTCGGTGGCACGGGGCTCGGGCTCGCCATCACGCGGAGACTGGTGGCGGCGATGGGCGGCGAGCTGGGCGTCGAGAGCGAGGTGGGCCGGGGCAGCACCTTCTGGTTCGAGCTGCCGCTGGAGGCCGAGACCCAGAGCGTCGCGGCGCCCACACCCGGGGACGAGCGCGCCCTGGCCGGCCTCCGGGTGCTCGTCGTCGATGACAACGAGACCAACCGGGCGATCCTGGGTGACCAGCTCGCCGCGTGGCGCGTGCGGGCCGACATGGCCGTGAGCGGCGAGGAGGCGCTTGACCGCCTCGGCCACGCGGCGGGCCGCGGGTCCCCCTACGACGTCGCGCTGCTCGACGCGCTCATGCCCGGGATGGACGGGTTCGCGCTGGCGCGGCGCGTCTCCGCCAACCCGGCGCTGTCGTCGCCCCGCTTGGTGATGCTGACGTCGGCGGCCGATCTGACGGCGGCGGCGTCGAAGGAGGCCGGCATCGCCGCCTGGCTGACCAAGCCGGTCCGGCTCTCGCAGCTCCGTGACTGCCTGCTTCGCGGCGTCGCGTCACCCGTGGCGGCGGGCACCGCGCGGTCCTCCCCGACCGAGGCGCCGGCGCCCGGCAGCCGGGGGCAGGTGCTGGTGGTCGAGGACAACGCCAACAACCAGCTCGTCGCCGTCGGCATCCTCCGGCTCCTGGGGTACCGCGCCGATGTCGCTGGGAACGGGATCGAAGCGCTCGATGCGCTCGCCCGCACCGACTACGACGCCGTCCTCATGGACTGCCAGATGCCGGAGATGGACGGGTTCACGGCGACGCGCGAGATCCGGCGCCGTGAAACGCGCGTCCGGCATACTCCCGTCATCGCCATGACCGCCGGGGCCAGCGAGGCCGACCGGAATCTGTGCATGGAGGCAGGGATGGACGACTACCTCGCCAAGCCGGTCAAGCCCGACGACATCGATGCAGTGCTCGACCGCTGGATCGATGGCGGCAACGGTGCGGCCGCTCCCACGCCCGCGGGGCCGGGGGCCGCGGTCGGTGGAGTGCTCGACGAGACGGTCATCGAGGAGCTCCGGGGTCTCAGCCCGGACGGCGCCCTGCTGGCCGAGGTCGTGCAGACGTTCGCCGACGCCGGGCCCGAGAACCTCGCCGCGCTCAACCTGGCCATGGTCAGCGCCGACGCGCCGAGTGTCCGCCAGGTGGCGCACCGGATAAAGGGCGAGGCGAGCACACTCGGCGCCGTGGCGCTGGCGCGGTCCTGCGCCGAGCTCGAGGAGCTCGGTCGCTCCGGCCAGCTCGATCGCGCCCGCGAGCTGTTCGCGCGGGTCGAGGCCGAATACGCCCGCGCCGCAGCCGCCCTGCAAGGCGTTGTCTAGGTTTCGGCCTTTCCTCCACGCTGACGCGGTTCCAGACCTCGTGCAGGACGTCGAGGAGCACGTCGGCGGGCTGGGCGCCGGGGACGCCGTAGCGGGCGTCGAAGACGAAGAACGGGACAGCCGTGATGCCGTAGGCGTGGGCCTGGGCGATGTCGGCCCGCACGTCGTCCGCGTGGTCGTCGGCGGCGAGGACGGCGCGGGCTTCGGCTTCGTCGAGCCCGGCCTCGACGGCCAGGCGCAGCAGGGTGCCGTGGTCGCTGATGACCGCGCCCTCGGTGAAGGTGGCCGCCAGCAGCCGTTCCTTCACCTCGGCCTGGCGGCCGCGCCGAGCCCCGAGGTGGAGGATCCGGTGGGCGTCGAAGGTGTTGCCGGCGCGGGCGAGGTCGAAACGGAAGTCGATGCCGTCGGCCTCGCCGGTGCGGATCATCCGGTCGATCATCGCCCGCGCGTCGTGTTCGGGTATGCGGTACTTGCGCGCCAGTCGGGCGACGTAGGGGCCCTCGGGAACCGCCGGCGCGGACGGGTCGAGTTGGAACGACCGCCAGACGACGGTCACCTCGTCGGCGTGCTCGAAGCGGTCGAGCGCGTCCGCGATGTGGCGCGTGCCGATGTAGCACCACGGGCAGGCGACGTCGGACCAGATGTCGACTCTCATGCCTGTCATCAACCCCGTGGCGGCACGTACCCATTCCACGGCGCAGACCGGCAAGGTCAATGAAAACCGGGAGGCCGTCGTGAGGTTCCTCTCAGGATTCCGGCGCACCGTGGGGCTGACGAACCGCCCCACGAAAGGATCCGCATGCCCAACAAGCGCCTTCTCGCCGCTCTCGGCGTGACCGCGGCCCTCGCCGCCGGCGGCGCCGCCGCCGTGATCGGCGCCCCGGGAATCTCGGGAGCCCAGACGACCGATTCACCCACGACGACCGTTCCCGGGACCCCCGCTCCGGACCAGGACGCGCCCGCAGGCCGCGACCGCAACTGCCCCGACAAGGGCGAGGGGGGCGAGCGCCCGGCGCCGGCGCCCGGCGCCGCACAGTCCGGAGCGACCAACACAGGGGCCCGCACCCGTGGGGGCGGCCGCCTCCTGTAGGCCCCGAGCCGGTACGGCGTTCAGGGCGAATTGCCCCTATTGCCGAGCGGGATCGCCTGCATAGACTGAATGCCGAAGGCTAGGCAGAGAGTTTGAAAAGAGGGATCACGCTGGCAACGGGAACCGTGAAGTTTTTCAACGCGGAGAAGGGCTACGGCTTCATCTCACGCGAGCAAGGCAATGACGTCTTCGTGCACTTCTCGAACATCCAGGGCTCGGGTTACCGCACCCTCGAGCAGGGTCAGCGTGTGGAATTCGACGTGGCCCCCGGTCGCAAGGGTGAGGAAGCCCAGAACGTCCGCGTGATCTGAGCGGCCGCGCCCGGCGGGGCGTGGCCCGAAGTTTCCTGGTTCGAGGAATAAAAACAGGCAAAGCTTCGTATAAGCTGGCAACCACAGTCGTCAACCGAAGGAGACGGCGACATGAGCGTTGCCATCGTGACGGGAGCCTCCCGTGGCCTGGGTCTCGCCCTGGCCCGGGCCCTGGCGCAGCGAGGCTGGAACCTGGTCATCGACGCCCGCGGCGCGCCGGCGTTGGAGCGGGCGGCGGGCGAGTTGTCGGCGTCCTCCAAGGTGGTGGCCATCGCCGGCGATGTGGCGGACGCGGCGCACGGCCGCGCCCTCGTGGACGCCGCCACCGGCTTCGGCGGCATCGACCTGGTCGTCAACAACGCCAGCCTGCTGGGGCCGAGCCCGCAGCCCGGCCTGGCCGATTACCCCCTCGATGTCCTCGAGGCGGTCTACCGGGCCAACGTCTTCGGGCCGCTGCACCTGATCCAGCTGGCCCTGCCCGAGCTCGCCCGCACGTCGGGCCGCATCGTGAACATCACCTCCGACGCCGGCGTCGAGGGCTACGAAGGCTGGGGCGGCTACGGGTCGTCCAAGTCCGCGCTCGAACAGCTCAGCCACGTGCTGGCCGCCGAGCACCCGGGCCTGCGCGTCTACTGGGTCGACCCCGGCGACATGAACACCGTCATGCAGCAGGAGGCGTTCCCCGACGAGGACGTATCCGACCGCCCGCCGCCGGAGGACAGTGTCCCCGGCCTGCTGGCGCTCATCGACGGCGACCGGCCGAGCGGCCGCTACCTGGCGAAGGATGTGGCGACGGCGTGAGCACGCCCACGCTGGCCCACGAGCCCCTCTCGTTCGATCTGCCTCCGGCGCTCCAGGCCCACGAGCCTCCGGAGGCGCGAGGTGTCGAACGCGACGGTGTGCGCCTGATGGTGTCCCGGGGCCTCGACGCGCCCACCGACCATCACGCCCGTGACCTCGCGTCGCTGCTCGAGCCCGCGGACCTTCTCGTCGTCAACACGTCGGGCACGCTTGCCGCCGCCGTCGACGCCCGGCGTGCGGACGGGTCCCTCCTCGAGCTGCATTTGTCCACGCGCCTCCCCGCCGGCCTGCGTGGCCTGAACGCCATGACCGGCTTGTGGCTGGTGGAGCCGCGCGAGGTGGCCGAGCCGGCGAGCCGGCCGTTCCGTGGCGACCTCACGGGCGAGACGCTGCGGCTGCCGGGCGCCGGCGCCGTCGACGTGCTGGCCCGCTACCCCGAGTCGCAGCGGCTGTGGGTCGCCGTGCTGGGGCTGCCGGCGCCCCTCCTCGACTACCTCGCCCGCCACGGCCGCCCGATCCGGTACAGCCATGTGGGGCGGGACTGGCCGATCGCGGCCTACCAGACCGTGTTCGCGACCGAGCCCGGGAGTGCCGAGATGCCCAGCGCCGGGCGTCCTATCACCCACCGCGTCATCACCGACATCGTGGCGCGCGGCGTCGGCATCACGCCGCTGGTGCTCCACGCCGGTGTCTCGTCGCTCGAAGACCACGAGGCGCCGCCCCCCGAGCCGTTCCGGGTCCCGGCCGAGACGGCGGCGCGCGTCAACGCCACCCGGGCCGGGGGCGGGCGTGTGATCGCGGTCGGCACGACGGTGGTGCGGGCCCTGGAGTCGGCCGCCGACGACCGGGGCGTGGCCCACCCCGGACAGGGTTGGGCCGACGTGATCATCACCCCGGAGCGGGGCGTGCGCGTGGTGGACGGCCTGCTCACCGGGTGGCACGAGCCCCGCGCCTCGCACCTGCTCATGCTCGAGGCCGTCGCCGGCCGCGCCATGCTGGAGGAGGCCTACCAGGCGGCGCTCGATCGTGGGTATCTCTGGCACGAGTTCGGAGACCTGCACCTGATCCTGCCCGGCCTGCGTGGCCCGAACGCCATGGCGGCCCGCGCATGAGCGGCAGCCGCAACGACCTGTTGCTGGCGCTGAAGAAGGCGGGGGAGGCGCGCGCGGAGGAACTGGCGGCCACGCTCGGCGTGACCGTGAGCGCCGTCCGCCAGCAGGTCGACGCGCTTCAGTCCGAGGGACTCGTGACGTTCCGGGAGGAGCGGGGTGGCCGCGGCCGGCCCAAGCACCACTACCGGCTGACGCGGGAAGCGGAGGGCTTCTTCCCGAAGTCCTACGGCGACCTCACCAACGAGCTGCTCGGCTACGTCACCGATGCCCAACCCGAGCTGATCGACGCCATCTTCGAGCGCCGTCGCGAGCGCCGCACCGTGCAGGCCCAGGCGCGGGTCGCGGGCAAGCCGTTCCCCGAGCAGGTCGAGGAGCTGGCCCGCATCCTCGACGAGGACGGGTACCTCGCCGACTTCGAGGCCCTGCCCAACGGCACGTTCCGGATCACCGAGCACAACTGCGCCGTGCTCGACGTCGCCGAGCGCTACGGCAAGGCGTGCTCGAGCGAGATCGGCTTTCTTCGCGATGTGCTCCCCGGGGCCAGCGTCGAGCGGGTGAGCCACATGATCTCGGGCGCCCACAGCTGCGCCTACGTCGTCACCCCCCCTTCGTTCTTGTAAGCCACAGCCACCGTTCCGGGGGTTGAGGCTTACAAGAACGGGACGGCGAACTCGAGCAGGTCGGGCATCGTGAACGTGCCCGGTGTCGACGACGGCAGCTCGGGAGCCCAGCCCGGCGCCTTGCGCAGGAACGAGGACGGATCGCCGTTGAGCAGGCCGAGCATGACCTCGGCGACGATGCGCCCGCCGGTCGGGCCGAGCCGGCGGCCGTCGGCCAGCACCTGGGCTTCGCGCAGGAAGTAGAAGTACAGCGGCACGTCACCCTCGATCCCGAGGTCGGCATCCGGCACCGACGTGCCCATCGCCCGGGCCACCGCCTGGCCCGACGGCAGCTGCAGCGCCCGGCCCCGGAGGAAGTTCAGCAACACGAGCGACCGCCTCGGTTTGTCGATCGTCACCGGCAGGGCCTTGAGCGGGCTCGAGAACGTGGTGTCGATCCGCCTACTGAGTTGCGGTGCGGAGCCCCCGATGGGGAAGAACAGCGACCAGTCGACCTTCCATCGCTTGGGCAGCGGCCGGAACCCCCCCAGGTGCTGGAGCGGGTTCGGCGTCATGGCCGGCGAGAACATCGGGATGGGCTCGAGCGGACCGTTGAGCTTGTAGGACGGTCGCACCGCGCTGTGCCCCCACCGGTAGGCGGCGGCCGAGAACTCGAGAGGGATCCACGGCGCTCGCCGCCACGAGTAAAAGCGCAGGTTGAGGGCCCAGCCCTTGCTCCGGCGCAGGGGCACGAGGATCTCGTCGATCAGATCCTGGCCGACGAGCCGGGGCAGGAAGTCGTGCAGGACGATCCACTGGTAGTGCCACGACGTGAGCCGTCGCGCTTCCGCGGCCAGCTCGAAGTCGGGGAAGAACCGGTCGCGGAGGTGGTCGACGATGGCGTTGTGGAAGCGGATCAACGCCAGGTGGAGCTGGGAGATGATGACGTGCACGTCCTCGCGGGGATCGGGCATCAGCGCCCGGCCCTGCTGGTTGCGCGGCAGGTCCTCCGGCTCGTGGATCGTCGCCGTGTTCTTGCCGATGAGGAGCTTGACGGGATCCTCGTCGTCGTAGAGCCACGGGCTCTGCTTCTGGCCGCCGCCGTAGAGCGAGTCGAGGTCGTAGCGCGGCGTGCGGGCGTTCTCGAGGGCGTCGGGGTCGTTGGCCCGTTCGAGCACCGACGCCGAGTCGAAGGTGATGTCGTGGTCGATCAGCTGGCCGAGGTATGTGTAGCCGGCGGGGATGTCGGGATTGTCACCGGCCGGGTCGGCGTCGTCGGCCGGCGACCCCGTCATGGATGCGGCCAGGCGGATGAGCGCCGCGTCGGTGGGCAGGAACGGGGGCAGCGTCCGGAACAGCCGCCCGAAGCGCCCGGCGTCGGTGCTCGAACGCGGGACGAGAGCCATGCCGCGCAGCGGAACGCCGCCGTGATTGTCGAACGGCTCCTGCGCTCCGGCTGGTTGTTGATCGGCGCCCGCCACTCAGTCTCCCGGAGGCATTCTGGCACGGCCTCCGGCTACGGTCGGCGTTGCTCGGGGCCCGGCCTGTGTGGCCCGGAAGGCCGTGACTAAGCGGGAGGCGGGAATGAACTACGACAAGCTGAGTCCGTCGCTGGCCATGGTCGTCGACGACTGGGAGGAGGGCGGGCCCCGGGCGGTGGCGGCGCACGCTCCCATGCTCGGGCTCGTCACCGTGGACGAGGACCTGCCCAAACCGGCCCGCGTGGTGATGTTCCTCCACGTCGACGACGACCTGGCGGCCGACGCGTTCGCGGACCTCGCGGTCGAGATCAACCAGGCCCGGGGCACCGTGCGCACCGGCATCGGCCCCATCGCCGCCCTCGACCTGGTGACCCAGCACGCCTCGGTGCACCGCGTCGTGCTGGCGCGAGCGCTCGAACCGCTGCTGGACGTGGCCGTCCCGAAGGTCGGCATCCCGGCGCTGCACGCCAAGGGGTTCGACGGCGAGGGCGTCATCGTCGGCATCGTCGACTCCGGCATCGAGGCGACCCACCCCTCGTTCGAGGGCCGCCTCCTCCAGGTCTGGGACCAGACCCTGCCCGGGCCCGGCGTACCCGAGGGGAACTACGGCGCCGAGTTCACGGGCCCGCTCATGCAGGTGTCGCAGGACACCGTCGGCCACGGCACGCACGTCGCGGGGATGGCGGCGGGCAACGACCCGACCTACACGGGGGTGGCGCCGGCGGCCTCGATCGTCATGGTGAAGTCCACGCTGCTGACCGCGCACATCGCCGACGCGATCCGCTACTGCTTCCGGGTCGCCGCCGAGATGAGCCGGCCGGCGGTCGTGAACCTCAGCCTCGGCGGGCACAACGACGCCCACGACGGCACCGACTCGCTCTCCCAGGTGATCGACGCCGAGGTGGGGCCGGGCCGCATCGTGTGCTGCGCCGCCGGCAACGAGGGCGACCTGAACATCCACGCGCAGGTCGCCGCGCGTGAGGGCCGCGTGCGGACGATCAACCTGTCGGTGGCGGTGCCCCGGCAGGCGGGCGAGGTCATCGCCACGCTCAACGGCTGGTACGACGGCACCGACCGCATGGAGATCGCCGTGGTCTCGCCGTCCGGGCAGCAGACGCCGTTCCAACCCGTCATCACGCCGGGCTCGCCCCGCCGCACCTATGCCCTGGGCGACGGGAACGTCCGTATCGTCACGCCCGGACCGGACCCCGCCAACGGCGACATGAACTTCGTCGTGCAGATCCTGCCCAACGTGCCCCTGCCCAACGTGCAGAACCCGCAGGCGTGGCGCGTACGCGTGCGGGCGACCCAGGTGCAGAGCGGGATCGTCGACGTGTGGACGGTCGTGCCCGCCATGGCCCAGTTCACGGGCGGCACGGTGAAGGACTCGATGAAGGTCGGGGCGCCCGGCTGCGCGACCGGGGCCGTGACGGTGGCGGCGTACACCACCAAGGTCGAGTGGGACGACATGTTCGGCGACCACCACCAGACGGGGGCGACCATCGACTCCATCTCCGATTTCTCGAGCGAGGGCCCGCGCCGCGACGGCGCCCGCAAGCCCGACGTGGCCGCGCCGGGCTCGATGATCGTCTCGGCCCTGTCGGCCAAGTCGCCGGTACGGCCGGGGTTCATGGTCGATGCGCTGAACCGGGTCAACCAGGGCACGAGCATGGCGAGCCCCTTTGTCGCCGGCACCGTCGCCCTGCTGTTGCAGGACGACCCGACCCTCGACCCCGACCAGGTCAAGGAGATGCTGCGGGAGAACAGCCGCATCCCCGGCCAGCCGGCGGGGACGTGGGACCCGAAATGGGGCTACGGCCTCATAGACGCCAACGGGCTCTAGAGTCGACGGCCTGGTCGACTACGGCAAGCTCGACGCCGGGCTGGCGACGGCCCTGGACGAGGGGGGCGACCTCCGTTCCCCGCTGTCGGTGTTCGTCCACCTCGACCCCGCCCAGGTCGATGAGGGGCGCGACGCCCTCGGGGCCATGGGTGTGGCCGGCCCCCTCCAGGGCGCCATCGGCACGGCGACGCTGTCCCCCGACCAGGTGCGTCACCTCTCCGACCAGCCCTGGGTGCGCCAACTCCGGCTCGCGACCCCCCTCGAACTGCTTTGAACCGCGCCATTAGGGCGTAGCGACCCTTCAATCGCGAAGTAAACGGGGGGTGGGCGGGGTGGGTACCGTTGGCCCGCTATGGAGTTCGTCGTCGTCATCGTAGCCGTCCTGCTCGTGACCGCCCTCATCGCGGCGGCGATTGCGGCCCGCCCGCGCCGGCGGCGGGGCCCCGAACTCGAGCCGCCGTCCGCACCGCGCCACCCCGCCGGGTCGGCTTCGAAGACCCCGACCAAGGAGCCCGAGAAGCGCCGGCCCGCCATCCCGCCGGCCGAGGAGCTCGACCGCCAGGCCGCCGAGGTGGTGGCCGAGGCCGAGGCGCTGCTCGCGGGTACCGCGCCGACGGAGGCGCCGCCCGAAGCCGAGCCCGAGCCCGAGCCCGAGGTCGAAGTCGAGGTCGAAGTCGAGGTCGAGGCTCCGCCCCGGCCGCGGTTCCGGGACCGGCTCGGCAAGGCCCGGTCGCTGCTGGGCGGCTACCTGGGCTCGGTGCGGTCCCGGGAGAAGATCGACGACGAGACGTGGGACGACCTCGAGGAGGCGCTCGTTCGGGCGGACGTCGGGATGGCGACCACGTCGGCTGTGCTGGACGACCTGCGCGGCCGGGTCAAGAGCGAGGGCATCGCCACGCCCGACGAGTTGCTCGAGGCGCTGAAGACCGACCTCAAGAAGACCCTGGCCGTCGCCGACCGCAGCCTGCGCTACGAGCCCGGCGCACCCAACGTCTGGCTGTTCGTGGGCGTCAACGGCGTGGGCAAGACGACGACGATCGGCAAGGTGGGCCAGCAGCAGGCGTCCGAGGGCCGGACGGTGATCATGGCCGCCGGCGATACGTTCCGGGCCGCGGCCGCCGAGCAGCTCGAACTGTGGTCGAAGCGGGTCGGGGCGCAGTTGGTTCGGGGCGCCGAGGGGGGCGACCCGGGGGCGGTCGTGTTCGACGCCGTCGAGCGGGCGGCGGCCAAGCAGGTCGACCTCGTGCTGGCCGACACCGCCGGGCGCCTGCACACCAAGGTGAACCTCATGGAGGAGCTGAAGAAGGTCCGCCGGGTGGCCGACAAGCCGCCGGGCCGCGTCACCGAGGTGCTGCTCGTCATCGACGCGACGACGGGGCAGAACGGCCTCGTGCAGGCCCGGCAGTTCACCGAGGCCGTCGACGTGACCGGCGTCGTGCTCACCAAGCTCGACGGCACGGCCAAAGGCGGGATCGCCGTCGCCATCCAGACCGACCTCGGCATCCCGATCAAGCTCGTCGGCCTCGGCGAGACGGCCACCGACCTCCTCGCCTTCGACCCCGACGAGTTCGTCGAGGCACTGTTCAACTTAGCCTGACGCCTTCGGACGGGCGGGGAGGTCGGGTGTGATGCGGCGGATGCTGGTCGGGCTGGCGGTGGCGATCGCCACGTTCGCGGGCGGCGGTTTCGGTGGCCTCGTCGGGGTGGCCGGCGCCGCACCGATCGCGTGCGGCACCCAGCTGATGGCGAGCACCGTGCTGCAGGCCGACGTGGGCCCGTGCGCGACCGACCACGGCCTGGGGATCTACGCCGACAACGTCGTGCTCGACCTCAACGGCCACAAGGTCTTCGGCACGGCGGAGAGGCGGGAAGACATCGGCATCTTCGTGGCCGCTCGCAACGGCGCCGTGGTCCGCAACGGTACGGTGACCGGCTTCCGTGATGGGGTGTACGCAGCCAGCAGCAGCAACACGACGATCACCGGCATGACGGTCGTGGACAACATCGGCGTGACCGAGGGATCCCACGCCGGTGCGGGCATCGTGGTGTCGCTTGGGGACAACAATGCCGTCATTCGCAGCATCGTGCGGCACAACGGGCCGACGGCCGGGATCCAGGTCGCGATGGCCACGAGGACGCGCATCGAAGGCAACGTGATCGTGGGCAACAACATCGCCCGGTCCGGCATCGGCGGCCACGGCGAGATCCTGGGCAACGACGACATGGGGATCTACATCGTGAGTGGGCCCCTGGGCCTTCGCGGCCGGGCCGAGGACAACCAGATCCTCGACAACATCGTGCGGGGGAACGGCTCCCACGGCCTGGTCACCACCGCGGGCTCCGATCGCACGATCGTGCGGGGCAACGACTTCTCCCGGAACGGCAACAACCAGCACCCGTTGCTGCCCGACGCGGAGGGCATCTGGGTCAAGTCCAGCCACAACCGGGTGACAGGCAACAACGTGATGTCCAACTCGGGGAGCGGCATCCGCGTCACGCCCCGCTACGCGATCGTCGACGGCCAGACGCTGCCCGTCGACGGTCTCGACAACCGGATGGAGGGCAACCTCGCGGTAGGGAACGGGCACGGCCCCTACTTCGGAGTCGACCTCGTCGACGACGTGCCGAACTGCGACGACAACATCTGGTCGGGGAACGTGTTCGTCACCGCCGTCCCGGAGTGCGCCGCGGGATAGCCGGCGGCGGCAAAGTCGGCGGTTTTCCTGCCGCTACCCTGGATGGGCTGTGTTCGACTCGCTGAGCGATCGTTTCGAGGGCATCTTCAAGCGTCTGCGGAGCCGCGGCCGCCTGAGCGATGCCGACGTCGACGAGATCCTGCGCGAGATCCGCCTCGCCCTGCTCGAAGCGGACGTCAACTTCAAGGTCGTCCGGGACTTCACGACCCGAGTACGCGAGCAGTGCGTGGGCGCCGACCTTTCGCAGAGCCTCTCGCCGGCCCAGCAGGTCGTGAAGATCGTCAACCAGGAGCTGGTCAACATCCTCGGCGGCCAGACCCTGAAGATCACCTTTGCCTCGCGCCCGCCGACCGTGGTCATGCTGGCGGGGCTCCAGGGGTCGGGCAAGACGACCACCGCCGCCAAGCTGGCCCGGTGGTTCAAGCAGTCGGGCCGCCAGCCCATGCTGGTCGGCGCCGACCTGCAGCGCCCGGCGGCGGTCGAGCAGCTCAAGGTGCTCGGTGCCCAGGCCGGGGTCCCGGTGTGGAGCGAGCCCAGCGACCCCGTCACCGTGGCCAAGACCGGTGTCGAGGAGGCGCAGCGGCGTGGCCGCGACGTGCTGATCGTCGACACCGCCGGCCGCCTGCACGTCGACGAGGAGCTGATGGAGGAGGCCCGGCAGATATCGGGCGCCATCCGGCCCAACTACACCTTCCTCGTGGTGGACGCCATGACCGGCCAAGACGCGGTCACGGTGGCCGAGTCGTTCCACAGCACGCTCGAGATCGACGGCGTCATCCTTACCAAGCTCGACGGCGACGCCCGGGGTGGCGCGGCGCTCTCGGTGAAGGAAGTCGTCGGCAAGCCCATCGCCTTCGCCTCGGTCGGCGAGAAGCTGGCCGACTTCGAGCCCTTCCACCCCGACCGCATGGCGTCGCGCATCCTCGGCATGGGCGACATGCTCACGCTGATCGAGAAGGCCGAGCAGGCCTTCGAGCGGGAGCAGGCCCAGGAGGCGGCCGAAAAGCTCACGACCGGGCAGTTCACCCTCGAGGATTTCCTCGAGCAGATGCAGCAGATCAAGAAGATGGGGCCGTTGCAGAGCCTGGTGGGTATGCTGCCCGGGGTTCCGAAGGAGCTCAAGAATGCCGAGATCGGCGACAACGAGATCGCCCGGGTCGAGGCGATCATCCGGTCGATGACGCCGGAGGAGCGCCGCGATCCGACGATCATGAACGGTTCGCGCCGGCTCCGGGTGGCCACCGGCAGCGGGACCGACACGACCGATGTCAACCAACTGCTCAAGCAGTTCAAGGAAATGCAGAAGATGATGAGGCTCCTTGGCAAGGGCGGGGCCAAGGGTGGGAAGGGAAAGAAGGGCAGGGGCGGCCCGCCTCCGGTCGCGCTGCGCTAACCAAGGGGAACCGAGAACGATGGCAGTGAAGCTGCGCCTCATGCGCATGGGAAAGAAGAAGCAGCCGACGTACCGGGTCGTCGCGGCCGACTCGCGGTCGCCGCGGGACGGGCGGTTCATCGAGATCGTCGGCACCTACGACCCCCGCACCGAGCCGTCGACGGTCAAGGTCGACAACGACAAGGCCATCGGCTGGCTGCGCAAGGGCGCCCAACCCACCGACCAGGTCCGCAAGCTCCTCGAGATCTCGGGGGCGTGGGCCGCGTTCAAGAGCTCATGAGCGACCCGTCGGTCGTCGACATCGGCGACGACATCGACGACGACATCGACGACGAGATCGGCGACGACATCGGCGACGATGACGACGACGGTCCGGACGGCAACCGGATCGAGGGCGGGCTGTCGCGTGCGGTGCTGGAGTACCTGGCCAAGTCGATCGTCGACGACCCCGAGTCGGTGGTCGTCGAGATGGAGGAGGGCCGCCGCGGCCTGACGTTGCGCCTG
>JBOGIC010000873.1:0-18296 GCA_050744985.1 Acidimicrobiales bacterium | reverse complement strand
ACGATCGACAGCCCGGGCTCGGGGCCGAGCTCGTCCTCGAGACGGCCGGCGACGGCATGCGTTCGACGCCGCACCTCGCTGGCGTGCAGGTGGCGGCCGAGGGGCAGGACCTCGGCCAGGAGCCGGGCGCTGAGGCCGTAGGACACCAGCCCGGCGAACTTCGCCTCGAGATAGGCCAGCTCAGGGGTGGTCCGCTCGGGCAGGAGGGCGGCCAGGGGGCTGAAGGTGGCGGTGGGCTGGGCCTGGCAGCGGCAGCGGAGCCAGCGCGGGCTGCGCAGGCGCAGGGTGCCGAACAGGGTGCGCAGCACGATCGTGCGGGTGTCCTTGTGGCCGTGTCGGGCCCCGCAGTCCCGGCAGTTCTCCTCCTCGGCCAGGGCGGCCTTCACCTGTTCGTCGACGACGGTCTCCTGCACCGCCGCCAGCAGCTCCTTGGCCTCGGCCAGCCCGAGCCCGACGGTGTCGGGTGCGAGGGGGGCCAGCCTTGAGCTCGAAGGCGTCGCGCACCACCTCCGCCTCCCCGTCGTCGTTCTCGACCACGACCTGGATCTTGAGCCTCACGACGCGCTCACCTGCACGACGGCGGCGAGCCTGCGGTTCACCGCCCGGCGGTCGAAGCGGTCACGCACCAGCCAGCGGCACACCTCCACCAACTCCTCGTCCTCGAGCTCGCCGAGGTCGCCCAGCGTCCACACCAGCCGGGCGCGCACCTCGTCCTCCCAGGCCAGGTAGGCCCACGCCCCGCCGCAGCCCTCGGGCGGGGCGGCTCGACGGCCGCCGGTGCAGCGTGGATACCTCGCGCCGGGCTCGGCCTTGGCGAACCGCTCCACCCGCACGTCGTGGACCCAGTCATCGCCGAGGTCGTACTCGTAGACGAACCGCTCGCCGGCCCGCAGCCCGAGGTCGCCCAGCCGCACGGCCCTTGCGTCGTACGAGGACCACGACCGGTCCGCGGCGTACTCGAGTCGATCGACGAGGAAGCGGTGGCGGCTCTCACTCGACCAGCCGAAGGCGGTCTGGATCGCGTCGTGGAGATCGGCGAGCGTGGCCTCGGCGGGCATGAGCAGCCGTCGCCACACCAGCGGGCTGATGCCGCGCAGCACGATGCGCAGCTGGTAGATGGGCAGGGGCAAGGAGTCATTCGATGCGCTCATGCCGCATGATCGCGGTCGCCGTCACCGCCGCCTCAGCCTCCCACGCTTTGTTCCGCTCTCTCGAGCAGGGTCCACTGCTCGATCAGCTGATCGGGTTCCCACTCGTGGCGCACGGTCCCCTTCCCTCGGTCGGCAGCGACTCGGGGAAGTGGACAGCGCGGCCGCTGTCGCCGTGATCATGGGCCTGGGTACACGCGCGAAGGGTGGATGCTTCGGCCGGTCCAGACTCGGCCAGCCGTCGGGCTCGTCAGCGGCGAGTGCTCACCCGGGTGCCGAGCGCCGCCTCCGGCGCAGAGTCGCTACTTTGCGGCTGGCCGTAGCTTCTTTAGCGCGGGGCCTTGACCGGCACGAGGAGGCGACGCCACACCAGCGGACTGATCCCCCGGAGCATCCGGAGCTGGTAGACGGACAGGGACGACGGGTCGTTCGGTTCGCTCATGCCGCATCCTCGCGGCACCCCCCGTCCTGCTCACCCTCCCACGGTTTGTTCCGGTCTCGACCCCGGCCACCGTCGTCGCCCGCGTCGCCCGCGTCGCCACCGTCCCCGGCGTGGAGGCGACGGCGTTCGCCGGATATCCCGAGTCGAGAGCCCGCTTCGCTCATGTGGTAGAGATCCGCGGCCGCTACGGCGACACGCCCTTCGGCGAGGGGATCGCCCACTGGCGGTCCGTGCGCTGGCTCTACGACCGAGCCTGGATCGCAGTGGAGCGCCCCACCGTTCTCGTCGACTTCGCCACGGCGTGGCTCGTCGAGCACAAGGTCCTGCTGCCGGGCCTCAGCACGCTTGCCCGTCTTATCGCCGGGGTCCGGGACCGTGCCGCTCGTCGACGAGATCGGCGGCGACGCTGGCGTCACCGACGTTGCCCGCCGTGACGGTAGTGTCGGTGATGATTCATCTCAACAGCCCGCTCAGTCGCATCAGAATGCGATCGTTTCGTGGGACGCTTACCCCATCCAAACTTGGAGAAAGAATGTGCGACTCGTCAGCGATCTCATTGTCCCCTCTTAGGAGGAGGTGTGCGATCTCGTGCGCGAGCTTCTTCCCCGATAGGTATCCGCCACAGTCGCCAATTGGAACGACAACGCTCGGCTGTCCGGTCGTGGTCCATTCGGCTGGGTACGCGACGCCGCACGCGCCACGGATGCGGTTCACGAAATAGGCATTGATAGTGCCACTTCCCCCACCTTCGTGGAGCATATTTTCCTTCTCATTCGTCCAGGACGACGGTACGCCAGGTCGGTCGAAGGTAAGGTCGCCGCCGAGATCCATTGCGGCGACCATAGCAGAGACAGATATTCGATCCTCTGGTCTCGCGATCAGGTTGATGTGAGCTTGTTGCGACAATATGGCCTTGGCGGCGGCGACCTCCGCATCCACTGCGACGTCCGAGACGGCCATGGAGACGACATTGAGGGGCAGGTCTCTCACAATGTCAGAACGGGCACGTAGGATATCGAAGCCACGGGTGAGATAGCCTGCGAGTTGAGCCACAACAGCCGCCGCCACGAGCAGAACAATGAACTGGCCACTTGGATCGAGATGATCGACGGGGTCATTCGCAGCATACGAGTAGGCATGCATCGTTCGAGGATCGTCAGGTGCGCCTGGATATGGGTCGCCACTGACGAACCGGCCTGAAGACGGCATGTAATGACGGGCTCGCATATAGTACGCCTCGATCCGAGGGACTTCTGACTCTCCAACATACTTGTATCGGTTCGTGTCGGAGCCGGTTTCTCTAAGACGCTCACCGAAGGCATCGTAGTCATAGACAAGGCTGAGTTGACCGTTGGCGCTGATGAGCGACCGAACACTTGATTGACCGTCGTAGCCGTAGTAACCGACAGTGGCTCGTGGCACGTCGCGCTGACCAAGAAGGTCGAGTCCGTACGCGTACGCCTTCGTAACCGCGCCGCCGACGAGCTCGTCGATCACCTGTGAGTAGCCGGTCGGGTTGCGGTCGTCGACGAGGAAGGCGGTGGTCACACCACCCACAGTCTCGGCGACCTTGTTGCCATCGCCGTCGTACTGGATGCGAACCGCGGCACCGTGGGCGGTCGTCAGGCGGTCTTCGTAGTCGTAGGTGAAGGTGTGCTCGCTGTTGGTCAGGGTGTTGCCGTTGTTGTCGTAGGTCTCGCCGGACATGCGGTCGTTGGCGTCGTAGGTGGCGGTGCTGCTGGGCACGCCGGACAGCGTGGAGGTCCGTGACAACCGGTTGCCGACCTCGTCGTACTCGTACGAGACCACCCCGTTGATGCCACCGGGGTCGCCCGAGACGGTCTCCTTGGCGAGCCGGTACAGGTCGTCGTACTCGTAGGCGACGGTCCGGCCGGAGAGCTCGGCGACGCCGGTACGGTTGCCGGCGCGGCCCAGCGTGTACTCGTAGCGAGCGAGCGGGCCGGACGGACCGGTGGACTCGAGTTTCTTGAGCCGGTTGAGCTGGTCGTAGGTGTACGTGCTGACGACGCCGTTGGGCAGCGTGACGTCCGTGAGCCGGCCGCCGGGGTCGTACTCGTAGGTCGTCGTCCCTGGCGGGCCGGCCTCGTCCCGGGCGGTCTTGAGCCGGTTTAGCTCGTCGTAGTCGTAGACCATGCGGGCCCCACCGGCGTTGCCCGACTTCATCGACTCGAGCTGGCCGGTCGGTTGGTACGTGTACGTGAGGGTGCCCTGGGGCGCGGCCTTCTCGGTGAGCCAGTCCCGATCGTTGTAGCTGTAGGTCGTGGTGCCGGCGGCGTCCACCATGGTCGTGCGCTGGCCCGTGGGCCAGTAGGTGAACGAGACCGTCGGCTGGCCGAAGACCGGGTCGGGCACCTTCTCGGTCAGGCGGTTCATGTCGTCGTAGTGGAACACCGTCGTGCGGCCGTTGGCGTCGAGGCGGGATGCCACGTTGCCGGCGGCGTCGTGCTCGGTCGTGGTCGCCTGGCCGCCGGGCAGGGTCCGCACCCGCTCGCGGTTGCGCACGTCGTAGTCGATGCGCGTCGTGTGGCGTCGGGCGTCGGTCTGGGCCGTGCGGTTGCCGACCAGGTCGTAGGCGTAGGTCGTCTGTTGATTCTTGGCGTCGATCACCGTCGTCAGGCGGCCGACCTCGTCGTAGTCGAAGTGCGTGACCTCGCCCGCCTGGTCGGTGTCCGATATGCGCCGGCCGAGGGCGTCGTAGGCCACGACCCGGGTCGTCATGGACTGGTCGGCTGTGGCCGGGTAGGTGGTCGTGGTCACGCGGCCGCCGCAGTCGTACTCGAACGACGTCAGGTTGCCGTTGGCATCCCGCTCGGTCAGCCTGCGGCCCGCGCCGTCGTAGCCGAACTGGGTCTCGTTGCCGAGGGGACGGATCAGCTTGTCGACCCGACCGTCGGCGTCGTAGTGCGTCGTCGTGAGGTTGCCTCGCTCGTCTCGCTCGTCGGCGGCCCGCCCGGCGGCGTCATAGTCGGTCGTGGTGAAGCTCGTGTCGGGGTGCGTGACCCTGATCGGGCGGTTGGCCCCGTCATACATCGTGATGGTCCGCCGGCCGAGTTGGTCGATGGTGGCCGTCGGGTTGGCGTTCTCGTCGTACTCGGTGCCGGTGGCCGTGCCGTCGGGGAACCGCGTGCGGATCTGGCGGCCCTGGTCGTCGTAGTCGTTGCGGGTCACACGGCCCGCCTCGTCGACGGTGGCCGCCACCCGGCCGGCGGGGTCATAGATCGTCTGCACCCAGGACAGGTCGGGGTGGATCGTCCTCACGAGCCGGTTCTCGGCGTCGTACTCGTAGTGCGTGACCCGGCCCAGCGCGTCGGTCTGGCTCGTCCGGTTGCCGTTGGCGTCGTACTCGTAGGTCGTCTCGGCCCGTACCGGCGTCTGGGCGTCCAGCGTGCGCACCAGCCGGCCGGTCGCATCGTAGAAGTGCTCGGTCACCCGGCCGAGCGCGTCGGTCTGCGTCCTCACGTTGCCGGCGGCGTCGTAGGTGAAGCGGGTCGTGGCCCGGCACGCGTCGGGCAAGGTCGCATCGCCCGCCGTCGCCTCGCTCGACGCCACGGTGGTGGACCGCAGGTTGCCGGTCGTCGGGTCGTAGTCGTTGACCGTCGTGGTCCCGACCGGATCCACGGTCTTGGTGACCTGGTCGAACGGCCCGTACTCGAAGCGGGTGCGGTGCCCGAGCGGCGTCTTCTCCCATTCGAGGTTGCGATGGTCGTCGAACTGTCGCTCGGTCCGGTTCATGAGCGCGTCGATGGTGGCCGTCTCGTCACCGTTGGCGTTGTACTCGTGGCGGGTGGTCTCGCCCTCGGCGTTCGTCTCGGACAGGACGTTGCCGAAGGCGTCGTAGGTGAAGATGGTGAGCTTGCCCCGGCGGTCCCGCACCTCCTCGCGATCTCCGACCAGGTCGTGGGACAGGTTCACCTCGTGGCCGTCGGCGTCGATCACCTTCACGAGCCGGCCGCTGTCGTCGTACTGGTTGCGCACGCCCAGCCGTCCCAGGGGGTCGACGATGGACAGCAGGTTGTGGCGCCGGTCGTAGCTGAACCGGGTCGCCTCGCCGGCCCGGTCCCAGCGGGCCGACAGGTCGCCGTTGGCGTCGTACTCGTAGCGCAGCCGTCGGCCGGCGGGATCGACGATGGCCGAGATGCGCCCCAGCCCGTCGCGCTCGAACGCCACCCCCGGTCCGGCCGAGTGGGTGATCCCCGACGGAGTGATGGTGATGGCGTTCCCCTTGGGATCGGCGATCCGCTCGACGTCGGACCGGTCGGTGACCGTGAACTGCGTGCCGTCCCGCAGGCTGGCCAGGAACCGCTGCGGGTCGTACGGCGTGGTGAGGTCCTCGTCGGCGTACAGGTCGACCGACCCCGGGAACGAGCCGACGACGCGGACCGTGGACGAAAGGTCGGCCGCCGCCAGCGACCCGAACGTGTGCGTGGCCGGCCGCCAGACGATGCGCAGCACGCTCGGCGGTGACAGCCTCGAGCAGTTGGGCCGGCCCGGCACTACTGATGCGTCGACCACCTCCACCGCCGCCTCGAAGCGCATGAGCTCGCCCCCGGGCATCGTCATCGATATCGACCGTGTGCGCCCGGGCGTGACGCAGTAGACCTGAGAGAGGCCGCTGCCGTCGTCGGTACCGATCCAGTCGAAGCCGGTGACGCCGCCGATCTTGCGCAGCCGCACGTCGCGAACGCCCAGCCGCCAGCCGATGCCGAAGTCGCCCTGCTGGTTGTCCCGGCTGTCGTAGGTGCGAGTGACGGTCACGTCGATGCCCGACAGGGGGACCGTCAGGTCGTCGAACGACACCGAGAAGTTGCCGATCTTCTGCTCGCGATCGACCTGGACCAGCACCGACACCTCGGCGCGGTTGTCGGCGGCGTCGACGGCGGTGAGGCGCAGCGTGTACAGGTCGTTGATCAGCACGGTGGGGTCGAGGGTGCCGAGCGGGCCGGCGGTCACCGGCGTCGTCGACTCGCTGATCGTGGTGAACGTGCTCTCGCCAGCGGGCGCCATGTCGAGGACGTACTTCACGAACTCCGGATCCGTGGCCGTACCGGTCACGGTGATCGGTTCGGTGACGGTCGCCCCCGGCGCCGGGGTGGTGATGGCAACGGTCGGGAGCCCGCCGTTGGGGACGTGGGGCCTCACGTCCAGGGCAGCCGTACCGGAGACCCCACCGAGTGTCGCCGTCACCGTCGCGTGACCGGGGGCCAGGCCGCTCGCCACCCCGGCCGGCGAGATGGCGGCGACGTTGGGGTCGCTCGTCGACCAGGTGAGCTCAGGCGCCGCCAGCGTCTCGCTCGTCCCGTCGGCGTGCACACCGGTGGCGGCGAACGACTGCGTCTGCCCGGCGATGATCACCGCCTGGGCGGGCGTCACGACGATCGAGGTCACCACCGTGTCCGCCACCGTGAGCGCCGTCGTTCCGGTGACACCGTCGAGGACAGCGGACACCGTGGTCGCCCCGGGCGCCACAGCCGTGGCCAGCCCACCGGCGCCGATCGTCGCCACGCCGGCGTCGCCCGTCGACCATGCCACCCGGTTGGTCACAATGGCACTGGACCCGTCGTTGTAATGAGCCGTCGCCTGGTATTGCACCTTCTCGGTCGGGCGGAGCCGCAGGCCCGGGGGCGCCACGTCGATCGACACCGGCGTGAGGCCGACAGCCACGTTGACCGTGCCGTCGGCGCAGGCGGTCGGGGTGCCATCGTCGCACACGCGGTAGGCGAAGGTCGCCTGACCGACGAACCCGGCGTCCGGTGTGTAGACGACGTTCGTGCCGTCGAGCCGTACGGTCCCGTGCGTGGCCGGCGGCTTGGCCGTGGCCGTGGTCACGGTCAGCGTCTGGGTCCCCTCGTCGGCAGGCCCGGGGCTGTCGTTAACCGCCAGGTCGGCGACCGGGAACGACAGGACGATCCCCGCCGGTGTAGACCTGGCGTCGGGTTGCGCCAGCGGCGAGTCGTTGACGGCGTTCACCGTGATGGACACCGTCGCCACTCCCGACTCCGCCTCGCCGTCGCTCGCCTTGTACGTGAAGCTGTCCGGCCCGTTGTAGTTGGCCTCGGGGATGTAGGTGCGATCGGGTCCGGTGCCGCTCGGCGGCTCGACCCGCCCGTGTGCCGGCCCGCTCACGATCGTGAACGTCAGTGGATCGCTGTCGGGATCCGACCCCAACAGGACGACGGGAGTCGGCGTGTCCTCGTCGCCCGCGGCGGTCGCACCCGGCGCCGTGGGCGGGCGGTTCTCGGTGATCGTGACGGCGATGACACCCTGCGCGCACCGGGGGTTGGGCGCCCCGCCCGTCGTGCCGTTGTCGCAGACGATGTAGCCGAACGCGTCGCTGACGGCGGGCGCCGGTGGCGGCGAGTAGGTCACCGTCCCCGTCGCCTCGTCGAAGCCCACGACGCCGATCGTGGCCGCCGTCGCTCCGACATCGAACAGGCTCAGCGCCTGCCCCGCCTCGTTGGCCGGGCCCGGGAGATCGTTGGCCAGCAGCGCACTCGCACTGAACGACAGTTGCCGTCCACGCTTGGTGCTGCGCTCGTCGGTCGTCGCCACCGGCACGTCGTTGACCTCGACAAGCGTGATCGAGACGGTCGCGAGGTTGGAATCGACCAGACCGTCGTTCGCCTTGAACGTGAAGCCGTCCGCACCGTTGTCGTCAGGCGTCGGGACGTACGTGCGGTTCGCGCCACCGGACCCGGGCGGCTCGACCCTTCCGTGCGCGGGCGACGTGACGATCACGTACGTCAGGCCATCGCCGTCGGGATCGGTCGCCGGCAGCGTCACGGGCGTTGCTACGTCCTCGTCGATCGTCAGCATCAAGGCCTGTGCGACCGGGGGCCGATTGGTCGTCACCACGGCGACCGTGACCCTGCCCTGGGCACACTGCGGATCCGGTGCTCCGGCGGTCGTGCCGTCATCGCAGACCCGGTAATCGAAATCAGCCTCCCCGGTGAACCCGCTCGCCGGCTGGTAGGTGATCGAACCGGCGTCGAGCTTCACCGTGCCGTTGGTCGTTTCCGTTGGTATGACTTCGGTCACGGTCAGGGTCTGGGACCCCTCGTCCGCTGGCCCACGGGAGTCGTTGGCCAACAGGTCGGATGTCGGGAAGGTGAGAGTCTCGCCCGGCACCGCCGACGTGGCGTCCGCAACGGCGACCGGTTCGTCATTGACCGGCGTGACGGTGATGGTGACGGTGGCGAGCTTCGAGTCGGACTTGCCGTCGTTGACCCGGAATGTGAACTGGTCGATGCCATTGAAGTTCACATCCGGCGTGTAGAGACGCGACCGCCCGACACCGGCCAGCCCGCCGTGAGCAGGTAGATCGACAACCGACCACGCCAACGCGTCCCCGTCGGCATCCGTCGCGCCGAGCTCCACCCCGACGGCGGAGTCCTCCACGGTGGAAGCGAGGCCGTCCATGGTGATGGGAGGTCGGTTGGTGCCGGGCACGAACAGGTCGGCCGAGGCGTTGGCAGGGCCGCTCCCACAGGTGCAGAAGCTCGGCAGACCACCGGCCATCAGCACTCGGCCATCGGCGAGTCGCGTGGCCGAATGACCGCCACGAGGCGTCGACATGTCGCCCGTGAAGTCCCAGCGGTCGCTCACCGGATCGTACACCTCAGCAGTGTCGTGCGTCGGCGTGGGTGATCCGGAGCCTCCCCGGAACCCGCCCGCCATGACAACCACGGCGGAGGGCAGCAGTGTCAACGAAGGCCCATTCCGGTCGCCGAGGTTCATCGGCGCGGCGAACGTCCACGTCCCAGTCGTGGGGTCGTAGATCTCGACGGTGGCCCGACCCTCGGTTCTGAGGTCACCTCCGGCGATGAGGACACGGCCGTCGGCCATCGTCACGGCTGACGCCATCCCGCGAGCCTCGTTGAGGTCCGCCGCTTGGCTCCACGTACCGGTCGCAGGGTCGAACCGCTCAGTGCTGCGCAGGCCGGCGGATGCGGACGAGTTGAAACCTCCCGCCACGAGGATCTGACCACCGGGCAGCACCGCTCCGGCAATCGCAAGTCTCGGCGTCGCCGCATCGGCGACGCGTGTCCAGGTGTTGGCGACGGCGTCGAAGATCTCCGCGGTTGCGGTGATCTCGAAACCCGGACCATGGCCGCCGACGACAAGGATTCGCCCACCCTCGAGCGAGAAGGCGCCGTGCCCGCTCCTCGCGACCTGCAGGTCGGGCCCAGCCGACCACACGCCGGTGGCGGGGTCGTACAGCTCGGTGCTGGCGAGCACGGCGTCAACGGCGGTGCCCCCCACGACGAGCACCCGGCCGTCGGCGAGCAGGCTCGCGGTGTGATGGGAGCGACCCTGGCAGCTCCGACCGGCCGCCGTCCACAGCCCGCTGGCCGGATCGTAGATCTCTGCGCTCGCGTCGAAGCCGAGGTTCGCGCCGCCGACGGCCAACACCCGGCCGTCCTTCAGAGGGACAGCTCGGCCAGTGTCACGGGGGTGCGCCATGCTTCCGGTCGGCACGAACCCGCCGAACGCGTTTGCTGGCTTCGGACTGCCAGCGGGCGCGGCCGGTCCGGGGTCTTGGTCCGGCGCGCAGACGGTGTGCACGGTTAGCGCCACCGGGGCGGTTGAGCACAGTCCTCCGGGGTCGCACGCCGAGTACGTGAAGCTGTCCGCGCCGGTGTAGCCGGACGATGGCGTGTACGTGAAGGAGCCGTCAGCGCCGAGCGACAGCGCTCCGTGCGCCGGCCCGGAGACAACAGTCGCGGTAAGAACATCGCCATCGGAGTCGGAGTCGTTGATAAGCACGCCAGGGGCGGGAACAGCCAACTCCATGTCCCGGTTGGTGCCGTAGCGGTCGGCCGCGGCGTGCGGTGGCCGGTCGGGCGTGTACAGAGCGGCACCCGCCAGCGGGAGGTCATCGCCTCCGCCACCCGCGACCAGCACCCGACCGCTCGGGAGCAGCTCCGCCACGGTGGCGCCTCGGACACCTGCAGCCATGGTGCCAGCGGGCACCCAGGTGTTCGACGCCGGCAGCCAACGCTCGGCGTCGCCGTGGTCGTCGGCGGGGCCCGGCGCCGGGCCCGAACTGCCACCGGCGACGAGCACGCTGCCGTCGCCCAACGGCGTGGCCGCATGCAGGAAGCGGGGCTTGGTCATCGACGCGACAGGCGTGAACGCGTTGGTCGAGGGGTCGTAGACCTCCGCTGCCTCGGTTGGGTTCTGGTAACTCGTATCGCCTCCCGCGACGAGTACACGCCCGTCGGGCAGGAGGGTCGCGGTGGCCAGCAGCCTCGGCGTGTGCATCTCGCCGGCCGCTCGCCAGATGTTGGTGGACGGGTTGTACAGCTCGGCACGGGTGGTGGGGGCGGCAGCGTGCTGGCGCCCGCCTGCCACCAGCACCTCGCCGGTACTGAGCAGAACGGCGACGTGGCCGTTGCGGGTGGTCGCCATGGGGGCCGCCGGCGACCAGGTGCCGGCGCCCGGATCGAACAGCTCGGCCGAGCTCAACGCGCTGTCGTTCGAGGACAGCGTGTAGGACCCACCGGCGACGAGAACGCGGCCGTCCAGGAGCACCGTGGCGGTGGAGGCGTACCTGGCCTCGGCCATGTCTGCCACCGGTGACCAGCGGCGCGTCGTGGGATCGAACACCTCCGCTTTGGAAAGCGTCGAGTTGTGGTGCCCGCCGGCGGCGAGCACGCGGCCGTCAGAAAGCACCGCGGCCGGGAAGATCTCCCGACACGACCGCATTGGGGCAGCGACGGTCCAGCGTTCGGTGGCCTCGTCGTAGATCTCGGTCCAGCCGACGTCGACCGGCACCCCCTGATCGAGCGTCCTCCCGCCCATGACCATCACGCGACCATCCGCCAGCCGCACCGCCGTGTGCAGCCGGCGCGCCACGGTCAGGCCGGCGGTGGGCGACCATCCGTTCGTCCCGGACGTGGAGTCCGGGGGCGCCCCGTCACCGCCCACGCACCCGGTCAAGGTGTAGACGGCCGCGCCTTGACTGTAGGCCTGGCCGTTCGTTCCTCCTGCGGTGAGAACGCGCCCACTCAGGAGCGTGGTGGCGACAGTCGTGCCCCGCACCCCTGCAGCCATCTCGCCGGCCGGGACCCAGACGCCGGCACGCGGGACCCACCGCTCCGAGTCGGCGTGGTCGGCGGTCGCACTCCGCCCTCCGGCGACGAGGACGCTGCCGTCGGGGAGCGGCGCCGCGGTGTGCGCGTAGCGCGGCTTGGCCATGGGTGTGGTCGCCGTGAACGCGTTCGTCATTGGGTCGTAGAGCTCCGCCGTTGCCGTGGGAGTGGCGTAGTCCGTGTCACCTCCCACGACGAGCACCCGACCGTCAGCCAGGAGCGTCGCCGTCAACCCCTCTCGCGGCACGTGCATGTCGCCAGCGGCCCGCCAGCTGTTGGTCGCCGGGTTGTACAGCTCGGCCTTCACCGTCGGCGCCGCCCCGTGCTCGCGCCCCCCGACGACCAGTACCTCACCGGTGTTGAGGCGGACGGCGGCGTGGCCCGTCCGCGTTGTCGACATCGGCGCCCCCGCAGACCAGGAACCCGATGCGGGGTCGAACAGCTCGGTCGAGCGCAGGGAGCTCTGCGTCGCTGAGGGGGTGTAGGTGCCGCCGGCAGCCAGGACGCGGCCGTCCGCCAGCACCGTCAGCGTGAAGGCGTACCTGGCTTCCGCCATTGCGGCCACCGAGTTCCAGCGCCCGCCTGCGGGGTCGAACGCCTCTGCCGTGGAAAGTGCAGCCTGCGCGCGGTAGTCCTCCCCGCCGGCGGCGAGCACGCGGCCATCGGCCAGCACGGCCGCGGGGAAGAGAGCCCGACACGATCCCATGGGCGCGGCCGCCGTCCAAGTCCCGCTGGCCTCGTCGTAGATCTCGGTCAGCCCGACCGAAACCGGATTCCCGTTCTCGTCGACCGCCCCGCCGATGGCAATCACGCGGCCGTCCCCGATCCGCACCGACGCGAGGTGCGAGCGGGCGACGCTCAGGCTCGTCGTCGGCGACCATCCCTCGGTACCCGGTGACGAGTCCTGAGCAGCGGGCGCACCGCCAACGCAGCCGGCTGGCGGCAAGCTATAGATCGTCGCCCCAGCGAGCGCTTGTGTGGCAGTCGATCCGCCCGCCACCAGGACCCGACCGCTCGGCAGCAACATCGACTCCGCGGCGCCGGCGACGCTGGCGGCCATCTGGCCCGCCGGCACCCAGACGCCGGTCGTCGGGAGCCACCGTTCAGCATCCCCATGATGGGTCTCGGCGTTGGGGCCCGTGTAGCCACCGGCGACCAGCACGCTGCCGTCGGCCAGGAGCTCCGCCACCGGATGAGCGCGAGGCTTGCTCATGGGCGCCACCGGCGTGAACGCGTTCGTCGCGGGGTCGTAGACCTCGGCTGTCGCCGTGGCACCGCCCGCCACGAGGACTCGGCCGTCAGGAAGGAGCGTGGCCACGAACCCAGCACGTGGCGTGCCCATGTCACCCGCCGGGCGCCAACTGTTGGTGGACGGGTTGTACAGCTCGGCGGATGCGGTCGGTGCGCCGTCTCGGCTCCCGCCCGCGACGAGCATCTCGCCCGTGTTCAGCAAGACCGCGCCGTGGCTGTTCCGAGGGGATGCCATTGTCGCCGCCGTGGCCCAGGTGTCGGTGGACGGGTCGTACACCTCGGCGGACGCGAACGCGCTCCCTGCGGTGGACGGTGTGTTGGCACCTCCGGCCACGAGCACCCGCCCCGTGGGCAGAACTGTCATCGTGAACGCGTACCTGGCCTCCGCCATGCTGGCGATCGAGGTCCAGCGCCCGGTTACCGTGTCGAACAGCTCTGCCGTGGAGAGTGCAGCTTGCGCGCGGTAGTCCCACCCGCCGGCGGCGAGCACGCGGCCATCGGCCAGCACGGCCGCGGGGAAGAGGGCCCGACACGATCGCATGGGTGCGGCCACCGTCCATGTCCCGCTGGCCTCGTCGTAGATCTCCGTCAGCCCGAGCGACACGGCGATGCCGGATTCGTACGCCGAGCCGCCGATCGCCAGGACCCGACCGTCGGGAAGACGAGCCATCGCATGCCCGTTGCGCGCCTTGCTCATGCTCGCCGTGGGCGACCACCCATCCGTGCCAGTCGACGAGTCCGCTGCCGCAGGGGCACCCGCAACGCAGCCCGGCGCGTAGACCTGGACCTCGACCACTCCCGGGGCGCACTTCGAGTCCGTCAGGCCGCCCGACGTGCCATCGTCGCAGACCAGGTAGTGGAACGTGGCTGGACCGACGTAGCCGGCATCCGGCGTGTACGTGATCGTGCCGGCGGCGAGCACTACGTGGCCGTGCGTATCGGGGCCCGGCGTGGCGCCCTCCACCGAGAGGTGCTGCCCGGACTCGTTCGCCGGTCCGGGTGTGTCGTTCGTGGCCAACTCGGAGGCCGGGAACACGAGCGTCCCGTCCTGTCCGACGGACTTCGGGTCGCGCGCCGCCGATGGTGGGTCGTTGACCGGCGTCACGGTGATCGCCACCGTTGCCGCGGGCGAGAACGTCTGACCGTCGTTCACCTTGAACGTGAAGCTGTCGGGGCCGTTGTAATCGGCGGCGGGCGTGTAGGTCAGGACCGGGCCGATTCCGGTCAAGGAGCCGTTTTGGGGCGGGGTCACAACAGTGAACGTCAGGGCATCGCCATCCGGGTCGGCACCCGCCAGCGTCACGTTCACGGGCACGTCCTCGGGCGTCGTCACTGCTTGGCCGGTGGCCGTCGGGCGCTGCCCGAGGAATCGGCACTTTCCGGCGCTGCCCGCATCGGCGATGGCGTTGATCTCGCTGGCCCCGAGGGCCCGGGCGAAGAGCTGGACCTCGTCGATTAGGCCATCGAAGAACCCCTCGAAGCCGCCCGGCTGGTTCCGGATGGTGCCGATCCGGACATCCGTCGTCGAGTCCATGATGCTCGACACGGTCGTCCCGTCGAGCTGGAAGGGCTGCGCCACGCCGTCGACGTAGAGCGCGAAGGCTTGGGAGGCCAGGTCGAACGTGCCGGCCACGTGGTGCCACTCGCCCGGGGACAGCGTGGTCGTGGAGATGGCAGCGCGGTGGACGGGCCAGCTTTCGAGCACCTCGAGGCGCAGGCGGCCATCGATGAGATCGAACACCCAGCTCGTCTGGAACTCCTTCCCGTACTTCGTCACGATCGGTCGGTAGTCCGAAAGGGCGTCCGCCTTGATCCATGCGTCCACCGTCATGGACTGAGGAGTCAGGCTGGGAGCGTCCGGGATCGCGACGTAGTCGCCGTCGGCGTACCCCGTGTTCGGGTCGAGCGGACCCTGGGGCCCATTGAGCGCGAACGCCCGGCCCACGAGCCCGGGGGAGAACCCGACGTTGCCGACCGGCGTGCCGTCGTGCCCGCCGGCGGCATCGATCGCATCGCCCTCGCCCCGCCACCACGCCACCAGGCCCGCCGGCGGCGGGACGCACGACCGGACCACCACCGTGCCCGTTCCCTCCGCGCACCGGGGGTCTGCCGCGCCGCTCGTGGTGCCGTCGTCGCACACCTCGTAGCGAAACGTCGCAACGCCGGAGAAGCCAGGCTGCGGGATGTAGGTGACGGTCCCCGCCGAGAGCCGCACCTCCCCACTGGTGCTGGGTCCCGGCAGCACCTTGGTTACGGTCAGTTCCTGCGTGCTTTCGCTCGCCGGCCCCGCCGTGTCGTTGCTCGCCAGGTCCGCGGCCGGGAGCGACAGGCGGCCATGACCGCTTGGGAACGCGGCCTTGACGGCGATGCCTTCGACATTGTTGAGCCCGTCGCTGCCGATCAACGTGCCCGCACCCGTCGTGGGGTCGAGCCGGTAGAGCCGGCCCAGGAGGCTGTCGGATGCGTACAGCCGGTCCGTGGACGGGTCGTAGTCGATACCGGTGAGGTGCACCGCACCCGTTCCGCCGACCAGCGTCGCCACCGCCGTCACGATGTCCAGCGTGTACAGGTCGGTCGGCGACTCGTTGCCGAAGGTGGCGTACAGGCGTCGGTTCCGCCAGTCGAAGGCCAGCCCCACGTTCGCGTTCAGGCCCGAGAGCGGTGAGGTGATGTCGCCGATCAGGGTGGCGACCCCCGAGGTGGTGTCGATCTCGTAGAGCTGGTGGCGCCCACCTTCCACTCCGGGTTCGACGCCCATGAACAACCGCCGGCTGACGGGATCGAACGCCAGACCGGGGTCGAAATGGGCAACGCCGAGACCCGTGCCGACGAACTGGGCGATGCCGGTCGCCGGATCCACGACCATCAGGTGATCGACGGCGCCGCCTCCGTCGACGAGATAGAGGCGGTCGACCGCCGGGTCGTAGGTGAGACCCACGTCGCCGAGCGCAAGCCCCTCGCCGGCGATGTTGCGAATGGTCCCCACTTCCGTCGGAGCGGCGGTGGTCTTGTCGAAGGTGTACAACACGCTGGGAACGGTTTCGGCGTTGACGCCGTAGACGGTGCTGGATCCCGGCACGAAGTCGGCGACGGTCATCTCGTACGCGTCCGGTTGCGGTACCGGCGGGTCGTTGACCGGCGTGACGTCGATCGTGACCGTGGCGATGTTCGATTCGGCCGCTCCGTCGCTCGCCTTGAAGGTGAAGGAGTCGGTGCCGTTGAAGTCGGCCGCCGGTGTGTACGTGCGGGTGCTTCCGGTTCCGCTCAACATCCCTCGAGACGGGTTCGTCGTGGTGTAGCTAAGCGTGTCGCCGTCGATGTCCGTCGCCGTCAACGTGACCGGGAGAGCCGTGTCCTCCGCAGTCGTCAGCGCCGCGCCGGTGGCGACGGGAGGGCTGCCGCAGCCGGCGGCGCCCAGCTGGAGGTAGATGCCGTCGCCCTGGTTGTTCTGCGTCGGGGCGCTGAGCGTCGTCGTGAACGCGATTTCCTCGAAGACACCGAACAACCGGATCGTGCCGTTGGCGTCGGTGAACGCCGAGGTATCGTCCAGGACGCCCTGGACCGTCGACCCCGAGGCGACGAGGGTGTCCTGCCCGCTGACCTTCCCGAGCGTGATGCCGGCGAAGGTCAACGTCGAGGCGAGCGACGCCAGGTGCATGGTGGGGTTGGCCACGGGCTGGCTGAAGGCGAATCGGTAGGAGTTGCCCGTCCGGCCGACGACCTCGACCGAGTCCGTGACCGCCAATCGCGGCGTGAACGCGGGATGATCGAACCGCGTCGACGTCCCGTCGATGATGAAGCCGTTCTCGGTGATGTCCGAGCCCGAGAGCCCGACCGTCACGCCGCGCAGGGTGCCGGTGGCGGTGTTGGCGACATGGTCGACCGCGGTGAAGTCGATGAAGGCGACGCTCTTGTTCGTCGCGGCACACGCAGCCGTGATGGTGATCTCCACCGGTGCACGGGAACACCCACCGCCCGGGTCGCAGGCGGAGTACGTGAAGCTGTCGGCACCGACGTAGCCGGCAGAAGGCGTGTAGGTGAACGAGCCGTCCGGCTGTACGGCGACCGTTCCGTGCGCCGGCTCGTCGGCGACCGTCGCGGTCAACGCATCGCCGTCGGTGTCCGTGTCGTTGCCCAGCAGGCCGGGCTTGGGAACCGTCAGCGCCGTGTCCTGATCAGTCGCATGGTGGTCGGCACGAGCCGCCGGTAGGTGCCCGGCGAGCACCGTCACCGTGACCACTCCGTCGGCGCACTTGGCATCGGGCTGGCCGCCGCTGCTGCCGTCGTCGCACACCGAGTAGCCGAACGTCGCCGGTCCGCTGAAGTCCGGGTCGGGCATGTACGTGATGGCGCCGGCCGAGAGGGAGACCTGGCCGTGGGCCTCAGGTCCGGGGAGCACGCCGGGGACGGACAGGTGCTGATCAGACTCGTTCGCCGGTCCTGGACTGTCGTTCAGGGTGAGGTCGGACGCCGGGAACGTCAGCGTCTGGCCCTGCGCCGTCTGCTTGCCGTCGGCCACGGCGACCGGCGGGTCGTTCATCGGTGGCACCGTGATCGACACGGTGGCGAGGTTGGAGTCGCCTGGGCCGTCGTTCGCTTTGAACGTGAAGCCGTCCACCCCGTTGAAGTTCGGCGCCGGCGTGTAGCGGCGGGTGTTCCCGCTGCCCGCGATTGTGCCGCGGCTGGGCCCATCCACCACTGTGAACGTCAGCTCGTCACTGTCGGGATCAGTAGCCGCCAGGGTGATGTCGACGGCCATGTCCTCGTCGGTCACCACCGACTGGTCGCTGGCAACCGGTGGCCCGTTGGCCGTGACCTGCACCTCGGCGGTCCCAGCCGCGCACTGCGACGGCGTGCCGTTGTCGCACACCGTGTAGGCGAAGCGGTCGGTACCTGTGAAGCCGGCGGACGGCGAGTAGGTCACCGTCCCGCCAGCGAGCGCCACGGTGCCTTTGGTTTCGCTCGTCGGGTTCACCGCATCCACGCGCAGGGTCTGCGTCGCCTCGTCGAGCGGCCCCGGACTGTCGTTGACGGCGAGGGTGGCGGCCGGGAAGCTCACCGCCTGGCCCTGGCGCGTCTGCGTCGTGTCGGCGACCGGGACCGGTGTGTCGTTCACCGCCCGGACGGTGATCGTCACCGTGGCGACGTTGGAGTCCGCGCGGCCGTCGTTGGCCTTGTAGGTGAAGCTGTCGGCGCCGTTGAAGTCGGCGCTTGGGGTGTAGGTGCCACCGGCGTAGGCGCCGTGCGCCGGGCCGGACACGACCGAGAACGTGAGCGGGTCGCCGTCGGGATCGGTCCCAGCCAGCGTGACCGCGACCGGCGCGTCCTCGTCGGTCGCCACCG
>JBOGIC010000872.1:0-1629 GCA_050744985.1 Acidimicrobiales bacterium | reverse complement strand
TCGTAAGCCGGCCGCACCAGCTCGACGCCAACCTGCGCTCGCCCTGGCCGTTGGGGATCGCTCATCGGGATGTGCCTCGACCGCGGTCGGGCGATCAGCATCGGCACCCACTGGCTGCTGGGCGGAGTGGCCGGCGCGCGCGGCCGTCTCCAGCCACCTCGTCGCGCATGCACGCGGACCCGACGACGCCAGGCGTGGCCGCCTGGGCGTTCGGGTCGACGCGCTACGCCCGATCCTGCCCGACCCCGACCTTCGTCTCCTCACGCGCCGCGACCGCATGCGCCAGGCGGTGTCGGCATTCATTGCCAGCGAAACGGCGATCATGCGCCAGCGGGCCGCCGCCGACTACAGCAACGCGCGCTGGGTTTTTTGCGGCCGACTGGGATCGAGCCCTATCGGGTGCAGTACGAGCGATTGGCGTCGGACCACGACAAGACGACGGCCGCCGTGCTCGCCCATCTGGGCCGCGCCGTAACGCCCCCCGTTCCGCGCCTACGACAGCAGGCCACGGCCGGTCCGAGGAGTTCGTCCGCCGCTTTCTCACCGATCCCCAGAGGTGAGCTTCACGTGCCCGATAGCGTCGAGCGATTGCTGCCCTTCTTGGCGATCGGATCGAGGATGCCGCGGCTGGTGCCGTCGGGCAGGATGATCGTGCGGGGCGCCTTCATGTTGGCGAGATCCTGCTTCGTGATGATCCCGCCCCGGACGTACAGCTCGTAGGGCACGCTCGCACCGTCGGGTGAGGTGATCGTGCCGCGGTACCCGGCGTCGCCGCCGCTCTGGAACGGCGCCAGCTTCATCGTCTTGCCGCCGCGTGAGCTGCCGGTCAGGTTCCCCTGGTCATCGAGACTCACGACGAAGATCCCCGCCGGGCCGTCCGCGCTCGTCGCGGCTTCGAACGCCGCGGTCTTCCCACCCGGAAGGGTGACTGTCCCGGTGGCCCGGCCGGCCGCCAGCGTCGCCTTCAGCTGGCTGGTGCCGGATTCGGACTTCAGGTCGACGGCGTTGTCGCGCCCGGTCCCGGTGAACCACTCCGCGAGCTCGGTCGATCCCTCGAGCGGCACCTGTCGATTGCAGACGTAGGCCACGACATCGAACTCGCCGTTGGCCTTGGCGTTGCTCGTAGAGATGGCGACGTAGGCGTCCTCGGCATTCGCCTTGCCGACGAACTCGCCGGTGACCGCCGCCGCCGCACTGTCACCGCCGCCGTCGCCGCCTCCGCAGCCGGCCATCACCAAGCACAGCGCAACGGCGCCGAGAACCCGCAACCGGACCATCTGCGTACCTCGCCGTTCAGTCCACAACGGATACGTAGGGCGGGCCGACTTGGTTCATGAGATCTCCGAATAACCCGGGCCAGACCGTCACGGCTTCCTGGCCGGGTGGCGGTGGGCGTGGAGCTCGGTCGCCTTGACGACTTCGTCGGCCCAGGCGCGCGACTCGAGGGGCGGCTCGGCGGGCGAGAAGGTGGCGACGGTGATCAGGTCGCCCACGTCGACGAGGCGCGGGTCGGGGACGTCGGCCGCGAGCGCCGAGCAGTACTCGATCGGCGTCTCGTCGGGCTGCCGGGGCCGGCCGAGGCGTCGGCCGGCGCGGGTGAGGCGTTCGTACGCCCGGGTCGCCCAGGGC
>JBOGIC010000871.1:0-3718 GCA_050744985.1 Acidimicrobiales bacterium | reverse complement strand
CGCGAGGACGGGGTGGGGGCCCACTTCGACGAACAGCGAATGGCCGGCGTCGATGACGCGCCCGACGGCGTCGGCGAAGCGCACGGGTTCACGCATGCTGGCCCACCAGTGGCCGGCGTCGAGGGGCAGCCCGTTCTGCCACTCGCCCCCGACCGTCGACGCGAGGGGAATCGTGGGCGGTCGGGGTTCGATGTCGACGATCGAGGACAGGAATTCGTCCCGGAGGTCGTCCAGCCGGGGCCCGTGGTAGGGCACGGAGACGGGGAGGAGCCGATGAAAGCACCCGCGGTGTTCGAGGGTGCCGGCGATCTCAGCCAGCGCGTCGCGGTCCCCCGAAAACGTCAGCGACGCGGGCCCGTTGATCGCGGCCACCGACACCCGGTCTTCGAGGCCTTTCATCACACCCGGGGCGTCCGCGACGCGAACGGCGGCCGCCAGCATGCCGCCCGTTCCCGCGAGCCGCTGCTGGAGCCGACCGCGGTGGAACGCCAGCCGGATGGCGTCGGCCAAGTCGAGCGCACCTGCCACGTGGGCCGCAGCCAACTCGCCGGAGCTGTGCCCGACCACCGCATCGGGCGTGATCCCCCATGACCGCCACAGGCTCGCCAGCGCGACCTGCAGCGTGAAGTTCACGACGTGCGCGACCTGAGGCTCGTCCAGCCTCGATTCTCGCTCAGCCGCCTCGAGTTCATCCCGCGCCGTCCAGCCGGCCAGCGGGAGCAGCAGGCGGTCGCACTCGTCGACCGCCGCGGCGAAGACGGGCTCGTTGTCGAGAAGCTCGCGGCCCGTCCCCCACCGTTGGGCGCCCATCCCGGAAAAGACGAAGGCGACGGCGGGCGGATCTGGGTGGGCGGCTCGCCCGACCGTGATGCGCGGCGTCGATCCCGCGTCGGAGTAGGACTGCAGTTCGGCGGCGAGCGCTTCGGCGGAGTCAGCGACGGCGGCGAGGCGATGCTCATGGTGGCTCCGCCGCGTGGCGGCGGTGGCGCACAGGTCGGCGAGACCCGGTCCGTCATCGGTCGACAGCACGCTGGCCCAACGCGACGCCAGGTCGCGGAGGGCGCTGGGACTACGGGCGGAGAGAACGAGGATCTCGGCCGGCGCCTCAACCGCGGCCGCCGGCGCGGTGGGGGGAGGGGCCTCCCCGAGCAGCACATGGGAATTGGCGCCGCCGAACCCGAAGGAGTTCACGCCCGCGACAGCCCGACCGGGCGGGCACTCCGGCCACGCTTGCAGGCTTGTGACAACCCGGAGCCGGAGCCGCTCGAACGGGATGGCCGGACTCGGTTGCTCGCAATGGATCGTCGGCGGGACGTGGCGCCGCTGGAGCGCGAGCGCTGCTTTGATCAGGCCGACCATCCCCGCGGCCGCCTCCAGATGACCCACGTTGCCTTTCGCGGATCCGATCAGGCACGGGTCGTCCTGCGGGCGCGTCGCCATGACGGCCCCGATCGCATCGGCCTCCTTGGGATCGCCGACGGGCGTGCCGGTGCCGTGCGCTTCGACGTACTGCACGTCAGACGGTCCCAGGCCGGCCTGGCGAAGCACTGCCGCCAAGACTTCCTGCTGGGCCGCGGAGTTGGGGACGGCCAAGCCCGGTGTGCGGCCGTCCTGGTTGACGGCGGTGCCGAGGATCACCGCGTAGACCGGGTCGTCGTCCTCGATCGCCCGGTCGAGCGGTTTGAGTACGGCGGCAGCCGCGCCTTCACTGCGGACGTAGCCGTCAGCGGCGGCATCGAAGGGCCGGCACCGTCCCGTGCGCGACAGCATGCCGGCCTTGCAGAACCCGATCGTCGGTTCGGGCGTGAGAAGCGCGTTGACCGCGGCGGCGACCGCCAAGTCGCACTCTCCGCGCTCGAGGCTCGCGCACGCGAGGTGCACAGCCGTGAGGGCCGAGGAGCACGCCGTGTCAACGGCCAGGCTCGGTCCGCGCAAGTCGAGCACGTACGAGACCCGATTGGCGGCGAGGCTGGCCGCATTGCCCGAGTTGACGTACTGATCGATCAGTTCCCGGGCGCCCGGCCGGGTCTGCAGATCGGCGTAGTCGTGCCCGGAGATCCCCACGAACACGCCGGTCGGCGAGCGAGCAAGGTCGTCGGGCAGCTGCCCGCCGTCCTCGAGCGCTTCCCACACGACCTCGAGGAGCAAGCGGTGCTGGGGATCCATGCGGCGCGCTTCACGAGGCGAGATCCCGAAGAAGGCGGCATCGAAGGTGTCGATGCCACTGACGAAGCCGCCCCATCGGGAGTAAATGGCGCCGGCGCGCGCCGCATCCGGGTGGTACAGCCCGCCCACGTCGAAGCGGTCGGGCGGGACCTCGGTAATGGCGTCGCCGCCCTGGACCAGCAGAGCCCAGAACTCGGCGGGCGTCGTCGCGCCCGGGAAACGGCAGCCGATGCCGACGATGGCGATCGGGTTGCGGCGCCGCACCCCGTCGCCGTTCCCCATCTCGCTCGTCGCGACCATCCCCCTCCCTCAGCGGTAGGACTGTATGGCAGGAGCTTCGTCGGCGATCGTCGCGGCCAATGGGTTTAGGCGCACGATTGCAGGCGGCGAGTCCGCGGAGGGCCAGCGTGGGCTCAGCGCCCCGCGAGCCGCAACGAGCGGGAGGGGTCGCACCAGGGGTATCCTTACTCATTGTCGATAGTAAGGAGGGTAGAGATGGACGCTGCGGCGAAGGTGACCTCGAAGGGTCAGGTGACGGTCCCGAAGGCAGTCCGAGAGGCGCTAGGGATCAAGGATGGCGACAAGGTCGTCTTCCGGGTTGACGGCAATCGCGCGGTCCTTGCCCGCACTCCTGACTTACTCGAACTGGCCGGGTCGATCAGCGTCCCGGCGGCGAAGCGCAACGTGGCGTGGGACGAAGTCCTGCGGCGTACGAGAGCTGAACGAGCAGCTGCACGGCGTTGAGCGCGTTCATCGACACGAACGTCATCGTCCGCCACCTGACTGACGGCCCGCCGGCGATGGCTGAGCGGGCGACCCGGTTCCTTGCGAACGAGGCTGATTTGCTCCTCACCGACCTCGTGGTCGCCGAGACGGTCTCTGTCCTGGAGTCCTTCTACGAGGCTCCTCGTAACCAGATCGCCGAGGCGGTTCGATCGTTGATTGCGTTCGAGTCGATCGTCTGCGTTGATCCAGCGCTGCTGCTTCGTGCCGTCGAGGTGTACGAGACCGACCGGCTCGACTTCGCCGGCGCGTACCTCGTTGCTTGCGCGGAGAGCACCGAAGTTGGCCGGGTCGCGTCGTTCGACCAAACCATCGATCCCGTGAAGACCGTGGAGCGAATCGTGCCGCCCGCGTGACGACCGACGTCGTGCCATCGCTCGTGGACAACCGGTAGCGCTCCACCAGCGACCAATTGCCGTCGATCCGGCGCGCTCGCGCTAGGAGGCACGCGCCGATCGGTGCGGCCGCGACCCGCCCCGCCGACCCGGCGATCAAGGACGCGGGCGTCTTCCGGCTCGTCGTTATGGGACGCGCGCTGAGGCATCACGGCACCACGGAAGTGACACCCAGGCTGGAACATTTTTCCAAAGGGCAGGGCCTCATGCGTGAGGCCGGCGTGACTGGCCAGGCAGGCACGAGGTATGTCCCGTATGCCGATCCACTTGCGGCACAGCTCGACGACGGTTGTCGGTCAGCTGCGCGGGGAGTCCGGCCCAACGTTAAATCCCGTAAGCCGGCCGATCCGTGTCTGGGACAGTTCAGGGTTCGG
>JBOGIC010000870.1:0-14422 GCA_050744985.1 Acidimicrobiales bacterium | reverse complement strand
AGTGGCGACGACTTCCACTTCGACCTGGGCCTGCGCTCGGACTGGTTCAACGTCGTCGTGCCGAGCGGCTACTGGGTGGCCGCGGCCGACGGCGACGTCCGCGCCTACGGCGACGCCGGGTCCCACGGGTCGATGGCCGGAACGGGCCTCCTGCGCCCGGTCGTGGGTATCGCCTCGACGCCGTCGGGCAACGGCTACTGGATGGCCGCCGCCGACGGCGGGGTGTTCACCTTTGGCGACGCCCAGTTCAAGGGTGCCACCGGGGGCACGCCGATGGACCGGCCCATCGTCGGCGTGGCCGGGCGCGCCGTGGGACAGGGCTACTGGCTCGTGGCCAACGACGGCGGCATCTTCGCCTTCGGGGACGCGGCTGACCTCGGTTCGATGCGCAGCCGGCCCCTCAACGGGGAGATGGTGGGCATCGCCGGCACGCCGTCGGGCAACGGGTACTGGATGGTCGCCGCGGACGGGGGGATCTTCACGTTCGGCGACGCCCCGTTCAAAGGCTCGACCGGCGCGCAGGCCCTGTTCAAGCCCATCGTCGGGATGGCGCCCACCCCGTCGGGCCAGGGGTACTGGCTCGTGGCGGCCGACGGCGGCATCTTCACCTTCGGCGACGCCGTGTTCTCCGGGTCGATGGGCGGCCGCGACCATCCCCACCCCTTCGTCGGCATGACCCCGACGCCAACCGGCCTGGGCTACTGGCTCGTCCGGGCCGACGGCTTCGTCGTCGCCTTCGGCGACGCCACCTACCACGCCCCGTTCCCGTCGCCCTCCACCGCCAAGGTCGGCATCGCCGCCCGCCGCCGCTCGTAGGCCCGTTTGATCCGCGCCAATAGGGCTATGACACCCCTGTTGTGCGAATCAAACGGTGTGGGCGGCGTCGCGCACCGCTCGCACGATGTGCTCGTCGCGAGGGAAGGCCTCGACCTCGGCCACGCGCTCGCGCTGACCCTTGACCATGGCGGCGCGGAGTGCGTCGTCGGTCGCCACCCGTCCGAGGACCTCGGCGACGGTCGGCGGGTCGAGGGTGGGGAGCAGCAGCCCGGCGCCGTCGAGGGTCTCCTCCACGGCTCCCCCGGCGTAGGCGACGACGGGGAGGGAATGGCGCATGGCCTCGATGAGGGGAAGCCCGAACCCTTCGTGCTCGGACAGAGACAGGTAGACGTCGGCCTCCTGGTAGTGGGCGGCCAGGCTCGCCTCTGATACCGACCCGGTGAACGCGACGCGCTCGAGCCCCAGATGTTCACGGAGGCCGAACAGCGCCCGCATGTAGGCCTCGGGGCCCCACGCTCCCACGATCAGCAGGCGGGCACCCGGATCGACGGCGGCCCGCAGGGCGGCGAAGGCCCGCAGGAGGTGCACGTGACCTTTGTGGGGCACGACCCGGCCGACGGCCAGCACGTCGATCCCCCGTTTCGTGCGACGCAGCCAGCTCGCGTAGGTCGCATCGGCGGCGGCGCCGGCCGTCGGCGGGAGGTACGGCGGGATCACCCGCACGTCCTCGATGCCCAGGGCCCGTAGCTCCTCGGCCGAGAACTCGGAGTTGGCCATCCCGACCCGGACGTGCGGCGCCAGCATGCCGAGCTCCTGGCGCCCCCACGTCAGGTTCAGGGCGGCCGCCGGCACGTAGTCCTCGAAGAACCGGGCGGGGGTGACGTTGTGGTAGTAGAGCGTCTTCGGCTCCGGGCGCTTGGTGATCGTCTCGACCATCCCGTGTGAACCGGTCGAGGCCTGGTAGAGCAGCACGTTGCCCCCCCGCCGGGCCGATCGCAGCCCGGCGTAGCCCTCGGGCGGGCCCGCGCTCTTGGCCATCTCCGACTGGATCTCCTCGGACCAGATCCGGCCTTTGATGCCGGCCTCGGCGAGCGCGCGGCGCGTTTGGAGGGTGTGGGTGCCGACGGCGTCGCGCCACCCGAAGCTCGGGAGGAACTGGTGGGCCTCGAGCGCCATCTACGCCGCCTCCAGCCACGACGCGGCGGCCTCGTGGAACCGGCGCAGCACGGCATCCCACGAGTAGGCCCGGTCGACGTACGCACGCCCGTTGCGGCCCAGGGCCGAGCGCAGGTCGGCATCGGCGAGCAGGCGGTCGACGACGGCCTCGAACTCGGCGTAGTTGGCGAACCACAGGCCGCCGTTCGCCCGCTCGCAGTGGTCGCGTGTGACCGCGCCGCCGGCGTGCACCACCACCGGGCGCTCGGCCAGCCACGCCTGCATCATCACGATGGAGAGTGACTCGTTGACGCTGGGCTGGCAGAAGATCGTGCACGCCTGGTACATGGCGTCGCGCTCGCTCCAATCTGGCTTGAAATCGACGACATCGGCCCGCAGCGGGAGCCGGAAGTCGCCCGACCCCGCCTGCACCAGGCGCAGCGGGCCCGGCCGTCGCGCCTTGTAGCGCACGAAGTTGTCGACGAGGAGCGGGAGGTTCTTGCCGCCCTCCCGGCGCCCGACGGCGAGGATGAACGGCCCGTCCAAGCCGTGGCGCTGCCGGAACGCGTCGGCGTCACTGCTTCCCTTGGGGTCGAAGCCGAGGCCGACGACGGTCCAGCGTTGCGGCTCCTCGCCCGCCACGCGTGCCGCCAGCGCGGCCTCGGGGTAGGCATTGAACAGCACGCCCCGCGCGCCGGTCAGCATGTCGGTGACGATCTTCAGGCGGGCGTAGGGCTCGTCGTGCAGGCACGGGATGGACAGGAACCGCTCCGGGCGCGCCTCGTAGGCGAAGTACGTCGTGCCGAACAGGTACGGCATGCCCAGCACGGCGTCGTAGCGCTCACCGTGGGCCGCGAGGTCGTCCTCCATGGCCGACGAAGCCACGCCGTGGCGCATCCACAGCCGTTCCTCCTCGCGGCTGAGGTGGTAGCCCTCGACGATGGCCCGTTCGAGCTCGCCGTGGATACCGGGGTCACGCGTGTCGACGGGGTACCGGCGCACGGTGAGCCCGCCCACCCGCTCCGGCCCTGCGGGCAGCGTGTTGGCCCACGTGTAGTGGTCGACGGCGCAGGTCGTGAGGACGTCCATCTCGTGGCCGGCGCCGGCGAGCCGTTCGGCCAGCTGCCGGGCGTGCATCTCCGCCCCTCCCAGGATGTTGGCGCCGTACCTCGGGACCACCATCGCCAGGCGGAGGCGATCGCTATTTGCGCGCAATGACCGCGAAGTCCTGGGGGCCGAAGAGGACGTCGTCGATGCGGCGGAAGTTCTCGTCCAGGCTCGCCACGAGGCCGGCGAGCGCCTCGTTCTCCGCCTCGGGCAGCGGCTGGGGCCGGAACTCGGGCGGCGGCGGGGACAGGTACTCGACCGTCACCGACGAGAAGCCGGCGGACCGAGCCAGGAACTCGAGGGTGAGCGGGTGCAGCGGCCGTTGGTGCCCGAGGTCGACATAGAACGCGTGGGCGAACACGAACAGGCTCTCGGGGTTGATGGTCTCGACGGCGAGCGGCGCGCCGAGCGCCAGGGCCCCCAACGCCAGCTCGAAGAGCTTGGGCACCTCGGGCATGGCGAGATGCTCGACCATCTGGGCACAGAAGATGCCGCCCAGCGAGCCCGGTTCCACCGAGGACAGGTGCTCGAAGGCGTCCCCCTCGAACACCTCGAAGCCCTTCTCGCGGCAGACCGCGATCATGTCCGGGTGGCGGTCGATGCCGTAACACGGGATGCCCGCCTCGGAGAGCAGGCCCAGGAATTCCCCGCGCCCGCAGCCGATGTCGACGACGGGCCTCTCCTGGCCGCGGTACAGGTCGAGGTAGAACCGCTGGCGGTCGGCGATGTGCTCGGGATCGCCGCGGAAGCGGTTCTCGAACTCGAGGTAGTCGAAGCTCGTTTCCGCCGCCCAGCTGTGCGCGCCGGGGCGCGCCGGCGCCGCCGCAACGCCGGCGGTGGTGCCGACCGAGGTCACGCCCGCCTCCAACTTGGCCCGCAGGTCGCGCACGGCCGCGTCCAGCCGGGCGAGGCGTTCGGGGACGCGCTGCGCGTCGACGCCCTCGGTCCACTCCTGCAGGCCGTCCACGCGGCCCTCCAGGCCGACGAGGCGGGCGTCGAGGTGGTCGGAGCGGTCCGACAGCAGCCCGACCGCCCGCACCGTGTTGCTGGCGAACGAGGCGACCTGCTGCAGGATCCCGTTGATGTACCAGCTCAGCCCGCTGCGCATCGCCTTGCGGGCGCCCGTGATCACCGGCGCCACGACGGGTTTCTGGGAGGCCGTCGTCACCAGGGCCGTGAAATGCGACGACCGCTGCATGTCGGCCAGGGCCGGCGCCAGCAGCGCCGCGTCGCTGGCCCCCTCCTCGCCGGCCGTCAGGGTCGCCACCTCGAGCTCGGCCAGCACCTCGGGCGGGTAGAGGCCCTCGGCCCGCTTGCGCCGAACCTCCTCGGCGACCTCGTCCATGATCGCCTTCACGTTGACCTCGGGCGCGGTGTCGGTCACGCGGGGCCCACCTTGATCGACGGATCGAGGTGCAGCACGCCCGTGTCCACGCTGAGGCTGAAGACCTTGAACGAGATCTGGCGCTCGAGCCAGTGGTACTGCACGGTCTCGTCGCGGGAGTGGACGGCGACGGTGAGGAAGTACTGGCCCTCCACCATCGGGATGTCCCCGAAGTCGAACGACACCCGCCGCCGGCCGTGCACCGTGCCGAGCGGGACCGCCCGCAGGGCCGTGTTGGTGCCGTAGACGAGATTGTCGACGTGGTTGTAGATGGCGACGCCGACCACCGGGTCGTCCACCGGTTCGGGCGCCTCGAGGACGAGCTCGAAGCCCAGCCGCTCCCCCGACTCGAAGCGCTGCTTCTGGCGCCCGGCGCCGTCGGTGACCCGCATCTCGGCGATCTTCACCGCACCCGTGCCGCGCACGTCGTCCTGCTCCTCGACCTGGGCGGCGTAGCGCTCACGGAACGCACGCGTCGCCTCCTGCGGCTTGCCGTCGACGACCACCTCGCCCTTGTCGAGCATGATCACGCGGTCGCACAGCTGGCGCACGACGTCGATGCCGTGGGTGACGAGCACGATGGTGCGGCCATCGCGCTGGAACTCCTTGATGCGCTTCATGCAGTTGCGCTGGAAGGGCTCGTCGCCGACGGCCAGCACCTCGTCGATCAGGAGCAGCTCGGGGTCGACGTGCACGGCGACCGCGAAGGCCAGGCGCACGTACATGCCCGACGAGTAGAACTTCACCTGCTGGTCGATGAACTGCTCGATTCCCGAGAAGTCGACGATGGCGTCGAAGTACCGGTCGGTCTGCTTGCGGGTCAGTCCGAGGATGCTGGCGTTCATGAAGACGTTCTCGCGGCCGGTGAGGTCGGGGTGGAACCCGGCGCCCAGCTCGAGCAGGGCGGCCATGCGCCCGCGGCGCTCGACGTAGCCGGTCGTCGGCGTGAGGATCCCGGCCACGAGCTTGAGCAGCGTGCTCTTCCCCGACCCGTTCGCCCCGATGAGCCCGAGGGTGTTCGACTCTTCGAGGTCGAAGCCCACGTTGTGCAGCGCCCAGAACTCCTCCTCCTGGCTGCGCCGGCTGACGAGGCGCTCCTTGAGCGTCTTGTCGTGGTGCAGGTTGAACCGCTTGGAGACATCGACAACCCGGACGATGGGTTCCATCAGAGTTCCTGCGCGAAGTTGCCCTGGGCGCGGGCGAAGACCCGCTGCGCGAGCCACACCAGCGCCGACGAGAGCACGATCACGACCATGATCCGGGCCACGTACGAGCTCATCGGCGCCTGGTAGAGCACCTCGACCGGTTTGCCCGAGGCGTCCACGACGTTCATGTTCTTGTAGATCGCCCGCTGGAAGCCGATGACGATGTTGGTCATCGGGTTGAGCATGTAGATGCTGAACAGGTTGACGCCGAAGACGACGTGGTCCTTGAGCACGTTCTGGGCGAAGCTCACCGGGTAGACGATCGGCGTCAGCCAGAACCAGAACAGCAGGAACACTTCGATCAGGTGCTGGACGTCACGCAGGTAGACGTTGGCGGCGGCGAGGAACAGGCTCATGGCGGTCATGAAGACGACCAGGGCGACGACCGCCAGCGGGAGCAGGAGCAGGTTGGGCCCGAGGAAGTCGTACTGGAACGCGATCAGCACGCCGAACACCACGATCATCTGCAGGCCGAAGTGCACCAGGCCGGCCCCGACGCTGGCCAGGGGCAGGATCTCGCGCGGGAAGTAGACCTTCTTGATCAACCCGCCGTTGCCCACCACCGAGGTCGTGGCGGCGTTGATCGTCGACCCGAACAGGTCCCAGGCGACGAGCCCGGAGAACAGGTAGAAGGCGAAGTTGGGGATGTTCGAGCGCAGGAACTTCCCCAACACGAGCCAGTAGATGAGCAGCAGGCACAGCGGGCGCACGAGCGACCACAGGAACCCGAGGAACGAGTTCTTGTACTTGACCTTGAGCTCTTTGCGCACCAGGTTGCCGAGAAGCTCCCGGTACGCCCAGATCTCGCGGACGGACGTGCCGAAACCGCGAAGAAACGTTTGTGGCGCGTTGACCCGAACCAGCGCTCGGTCTTCGGCGTGGGCAGTCAGCTAGGGCTCCCAGGTCGGCTGGTAGACCCGGGTAGCGTAACGGAATCGCTGATACCGGATCAGCGAAGGTGATACGTCACGACTCCGACCGGTCGAGGTCGAGCGAGCACGAGTTGATGCAGAACCGCTTGCCGGTGGGCCGGGGACCGTCGTCGAAGACGTGGCCCAGGTGACCCCCGCAGCGCTTGCAGACGACCTCGGTGCGGCTCATGCCGTAGCTGCGGTCGGTGTGCAGCTCGACGTTCTCGGCGACGGCGGGCTCGGTGAAGCTGGGCCAGCCCGTGCCGGAGTCGAACTTGGTGTCGGAGCTGAACAGCTCGGCGCCACACCCGGCGCAGCGGTACATCCCGTCGTCCTTCGTCTTCCAGTACTGGCCGGTGAAGGCCCGCTCCGTGCCCTTCTGGCGCAGCACCTGGTACTGCTGCGGGGTCAGCTCGGCCTTCCACTCTTCCTCGGTCTTCACGAAACCTCCGTTTACTCCGCGCCATTGGGGGTTGGGGACCCCTCTACTGCAGATCAAACGCCAGGGTCAGAAGCATGTTCCCGTATCGGCGACGCCCGAGCGGTCCAGCGCGAGCAGGGGGTGGATCTCGTCGCTCGTCACAGCGAACGCAACGCCTTCGCGTGAGTTGCTCACGGCGAACGCGACCCCGGCGACGTGGCCCGTCGCGGTCACGAGCGCCCCGCCGGAGTCGCCGGGCGCCAGGTCGGCGGCGAGCACGAACACGCTGCGGCGGGAAGGTTGGGCCAGCTCCGGGTCGCGGATCGTCGCGACGAGCTGCTGGCGGATGTCGGCCGGCGACACCTCGAGCGCGTCCTGGCCGTCGGGGTGCCCGAACACGGCGGCCGGTGTCCCTTCGCGGGCCGTGCCCAGGGGCAGCGGCTCCTGGCCCAGGTTCTTCACCCGGAGCAACGCGAGGTCCCGCTGGGCGTCGTAGACGACGACCGTCCCGGCGAGGCGCTTGCCGTCGGGCCGGACGATGGTCATCGTGTCCTCCCCCGCCACCACGTGGGCGTTGGTCACGACGAGGTCGCTGGCGACCGCGAACCCGCTGCCCTGCCGATCGAAGAAGCAGGCGTCGCCTTCGAGCTTGACGGTGCTGGCCGAGATCCTCGCGACCAACTCGCGGCTCAGGGCCAGGTGCTTGGGCGGCGGGCTCGAGTCGCCGGCCGGGCCCAGCGCCGTCAGCACCTCGGGCTGGGCGACGGGACGGGTCAGCCGGTGCAGGGCGTTCGACGTGTCGGGCGCACCGGGCAGCGCGGCCTGCAGGCCCTGGCCGATGATCGAGGTGCGGGCGAGCTTCGACGGCCACCCGGGAACCCCCTCCATGGCCGGCACCACGAGCAGCCACACGACGACGAGCACCGTCAACGGTCCCACGACCGCGCCCGCCACCTTGTCGCCCTGTAGCAGGTCGGACGGCACGAGGGCGCGGCGGTAGACGCGTCCGGCCTGGCGGCCGATGAGCTGCGCCCCCCAGCCGGCGCCGAGGAACAGGGCGCAACCGAGGCCGAGGCGGGCCGCCAGGTTGCCGCCCCCAACCGAGTCGACCAGCAGCGGGCTGGCGAGCGACGCCGCCACGAGCCCTTGGAGGAGGAACACCCAGGAGGTGCCGCCGACGACCAGGCCGAGCCGGTACCCGCCGACGGCCGCGACCACGGCGACCGCCACGATGGCGACGTCGAGCAGGCTCACGGCGCTTCGGGCGTGAGCAACCGAGCGGCGGTGAGGAAGCCGGTGTGGGCGACCATGCGGTGGTCGGGGCGCACCGACTGCCCCTTCACGTGCCACGACCGTTCCAGCACCTCGACCGTCTTCGCCATCCCGAACGCCGACGCCTCCAACCCCTGGTGCAGCTCGGCGACCTGCCCGATCGTGGGCAGGTAGGCGCACAGGATCCCACCCGGCCGCAGGGCGCGCTCGGCGTGCTTGAGCACGCGCCACGGCTCGGGCAGGTCGAGCATCACCCGGTCGAGATCGGGCTCGTCGATGCCCTCGTAGACGTCCCGGTCGTGCACGGCGTAGGCCGGGGTGGGGCCGAGGAAGCGCTCGACGTTACCGAGGGCGACGGCGGCGAAGTCGGCGCGCACCTCGTAGCCGATCACGGTGGCGCCGGCGCGGAGCAGGGCCAGGGACAGCGCGCCCGAGCCGACGCCCGCTTCGAGCACCCGGGCGCCGGCGAAGACGTCGACCATGATCAGCAGCGGGCCGAGGTCCTTGGGGTACACGACCTGGGCGCCGCGGGGCATGGTGAGCACGAACTCGGCCAGGGTGGGCCGCAGCACGAGGTACCGGGCGCCGGTGTTGGAGCGCACGGTCGCGCCCTCGGCGAGCCCGATCATGGCGTCGTGAGGCGTCACGCCGGCGTGGGTATGGAACTCGCCGCCCGCCTTGAGGGTCGCCAGGTACGTGCGGTCCTTGCTGTCGACCAGCAGGACCTCGTCTCCGGGCTGAAAGGGGCGGCCCACCGCCCCATACTCGCGTGAGGCGGCTACTTCTTCTTGGCGGGCCGGGGGAAGTGCGTGATGACGAGGGAGTGGCCCGGCTCGATCTTCTCGACCAGGTGCGCCTTGGGCTCGTCGGCCCGCTTGTGCAGTACGCGGAGGGTCGCCGCCGCCAGGCCGAGGATCAGCCAGCCCCGGCCGCCCGGCCCGCTCAGCGCCCGGCGGAACCCCAGCCGGGCCAGGCTCCGGAGTACCGCCGGGATCACAGGCGCCGCACTTCCACGATGGTGCTGGTCTTGCGGCCCCGCTTCTTCCCGAGGATGTAGGCGATCCCGATGACCACCACCGCACCGACGGCCCCGACGATCGTGCCGATGCCCTTGGCCGCCTCGCCGGCGGTGTCGACATCGCCTCGGATGTCCCGGAGCTTGCGCTCGATGTCCTCGCGGGTGATGCGGCCCGTGCCGGGCGCTGCGCTCACGCCTTCTCCTTCCTCGAGGTCGTCGCCTTGAAGGCGGCGAAGGTCATGATCCCGCACGCGACCAGCGTGATGACATACGGCACCCACGACCAGTTCCCGTCGAAGGCCGAGCCGGTCTCGGTCTGGAGCAGGCGGAGGAGGCCGAGGAACACGGTGATGAGCCCGAGCCCCAGGAGGCCCGAACCGGCGAGGCCCAGGCCGACGTAGCGGCCGAGGCCCTTGATGGGCTCGATGGTCTCCTGCTTGACGTAGGCGACCACCATCTTCCAAAGCTCTTGCGCATGGCTGGGAAGATCGCTCGGATCACTGGGTGCAGCCACGGTCCTCCTTCTCGGACTTCAAGCGCCCCGTACCCACCGGGCGCGCCTTCCTACCGCTCGGCGGCCCGCAGCGCAAGAACCTCGATGGCTTCGTCGAGCAACGAGACCAGCAGGTCGAGCCGTTCGCCGGCGTGGTCGACCTCCAGGAGCCGCTGGCAGTCGGCCGGCCCGAGCAACCCGAACCCGGCCGCCTGCCACGCCGCCCGGACGGGATCGGGGTCCAGTTCGGGCCGCAGCTCGTACGGCGGCCAGTCGCCGAGCTGCTCCAGGAGGTCGACGGCCCGCACCGTCCGGCGCACGAGGCGGGCTCGTCCCGAGGGGTCGAGCGCATCGGCGCCGGTGTCGTCGAGATACTCCACGTCGGCCTGTGGGAAGGGGTCCTCGGCGAGCCACTCCCGCACGCGGATGCGCCGCTCGCCCTGGACCGTCAGGAGCCAGCGGCCGTCGGGCAGCGCCGCTGAATCGACGATGCGGCCCGCGGTGCCGATCCCGTAGCGGACATCGCCGCCTCCGACCTCGCTCCCCCGTGCGATGAGCACGACGCCGAGGCGCCGGTCGCGTTCGAGGCACCAGCCCGTCAGCGCCCGGTACCGGGGTTCGAACACGTGCAGCGGGAGGTAGGTCGTCGGGAGGAGCACCGTCCCCAGCGGGAACATCGGGAGCACGAGCGGTAACTCAGCCCGAGCGGGGCGCCAGCTCGTCGGGGCTCGGCGCTCGCGGGTATGTCGCCAGCGCGGTGGCCAGCCGGTCCTGCAGGCCCACGCCTGCGCCCTCCGACGGAAGGTCGTTGGCCACCAGCGAGAACGTGAGCGGCGCGCCGTCGCGTCCCGTGGCATAGCCGCTCAGGCCGACCACGCCGCTGAGCGAGCCCGTCTTCGCCCGGACCTTCCCGACCGCGTCGGTGCCGAGGAACCGTCGTACGAGCGTGCCGCTCTCGCCGGCGACGGGCAGGCCGTGGGCGAGGGCGCCGTCCGGCTTGGCCTGGGTCAGGACGGCCTGCAGGAGATCGCAGCTGAGCCGGTCGCCACGATCCAGCCCGGACCCGTCGGCGGTGCTCAGCGCGCCGGTCGGCAGGCCGGCGTCGGTGGCGGTCCCCCGGATCACGCCCAGCCCGGAGGCGGTGGTGCCGGCCCCACCGAACCGGGCGCCCAGCACCTTCACCAGCAGCTCGGCGCCCAGGTTGTGGCTGTGCTGGAGCATGGCCCCGAGCACGTCGGGCAGGGCCATCGACTCCACCTGGCCCACGGTGACGGCGCCGTCCGGTGCCCGCCCCTCACCGACCGCGCCGACGGTGACGTCGCGGGCCCGCAGCTGCTCGGCGAAGACCGTGGCGGCGTTGAGGGCCGGCGCGGCCGCCGGCACCTCCGCCGGCCGGTACCGCACGAAGCCGTCGTTCACGCTGAGCGCGCTCTGCGGCCCGACGTAGGGCACGGCGGCGTAGCTCGGGTCCCAGGAGGGCAGGTAGCGCTGCGTGTCGTAGCGGCTCTCGTCACCGAGCACGCGCCCGACGCGCCGCACGCCGGCGGCGACGACGTGGTCGGCGAGGGCTTCGATCGACGTGTTCGGCCGGGGCATCTCCAGCCAGCCGGCCGTCGACGCGTAGTCGGACGTGGCCAGCAACGGATCGCCGCTGCCGACGAGCCAGAGGTCGCCCACGGCGCCGGCCTGGGGAGCGGCGGACGCCTTGGCCGGCGTCACGTAGCGGAAGTCGGGGCCGAGGCGGGCCAGGGCGACCGAACCGGTCAGCAGCTTCATGGTGGACGCCGGGATGAGCGGCCGGTCGGTCTGGCGGCCGTAGATGATCCGGCCCGACGGGTCGCTGACCGCCAGGCACGTGTCGTCCCGGGCGCCGGCGAGCGCGGGGACGGTCAGGACCCCGTCGAGGTCGTCGCGGAGTCGCTGCGCCGCGACGGTGCGGGTGATCGCCGCCGGCACACGGCGCAGGCTGAACACGGGTGTGGCCGGGGACGCGGTCGCGGCGGGTTCCGGCGAGCCCCCGAGCTGGGGGACGATCGCCACGACCGCGCTCACGACGGCTCCCAGGACGAGGACGGCGATGAGCAGGCGCGACCGCACGGTGCGGAAGGATAGGAGGATGGCCGGCTATTCGGGCACACCCCTGCCGCGGAAACTCGGCATCAAGGACAGCTCCACGGTCGTCCTGGTCGATGCGCCGCCGGGCTTCTCGCTCGACGGCATCGACACCCACGACCAGTTGGTGCCCGGCACCGACGTGGCCGTGCTCTTCGTGACGGCGCGCGAGGAGTTGGAGGCGGGCTTTCGCGAGATCGCCCCGACGATGCAGCCCGCCGGCGGCCTCTGGGTGGCGTGGCCGAAGCGGTCCTCGGGCGTGGCCACCGATCTCACCGAGGACGTGCTGCGTGAGGTCGTCCTCCCGCTGGGGTGGGTGGACAACAAGGTTTGCGCGGTAACCGACGTGTGGTCTGGACTGCGCTTCGTGTTGCGGAAGGAGAACCGTCCATGACCAGGAGGGCCGTGGTGGCTGCGCTGCTCGCGCTGGCCGTCGTCCTGCCGGCGTGCAGCGACGGCGGCGACAAGGTGGCCACCGTCGGTGTGGTGGCGCCGCTCGACTCGGGGCTCGTGCAGTTCGGGCGTGGCATTCGCAACTCGGTGCAGCTCGCCGTCGACGAGGCCAACGCCCGCAAGGCCATCCCGGGCTGGCGCATCGAGGTGGCGGCCATGGACGACTCGTCCGACCCCACCGTGGGCGCCGCCGCGGCGCAGCGTCTGGCCGCCGACGACGGGGTGATCGGCGTCATCGGCACGTACAACTCGGGTGTGGCCGCGCAGGTGGCGCCCGTCCTGGACGCGGCGAGCATCGTGATGATCTCGCCCGGCAACACCAATCCGAGCCTCACTCTCGGCAGCGATGCGGCGAACCCGAGCCGGCCCCACGGCAACTACTTCCGCATGGTGGCGAACGACGCGACGCAGGGCCCGTTCCTCGCCCAGATGGCCCTCTCCGTGGCCCAGGCCCGGCGGGTGGCGGTCGTCAGCGAGACCAAGGCGGTCAGCAAGGGGCTGGCCGACGCCTTCAGCGCCGCCTTCACGCGGGCCGGCGGCAGCATCGTGCTCACGCGGGTCGTGCCCGATGGCGCCACCGACTTCTCGGCCCTCGTGCGGGAGATCGCACCGCTGCGGCCCGATGTGCTGTTCTTCGGCGGCGAGTACAACGTCGGGGCCACGTTCAGCAAGCAGGCGTCCGAGGCCGGCATCACCGCTTCGGTGATGGGCGGCGACGGCATCAAGGACGAGGCGTACATCACCGCGGCCGGACCGGCGGCCGACGGCGACCTGGCCAGCACGGTGGGTGTGCCGCTTTCGGCGCCGTCAGAGCGGTCCTTCCTCGACGCCTACGAGAAGGCCGGTTTTACCGAACCGCCCAGCGACTTCGGTCCCTACGCCTACGACGCCACCAACGTGGTGCTCGCCGCGGCCGCCTCGGCCCTGAAGAGTGAGTCCGAGGTCACTGCGTCGGCGCGGCGGGCCATCATCACGGGTGTCCAGAACACCGACACGACCGGCGTCACGGGACCGATCTCCTTCGACGCCTACGGTGATACCCGCAACAAGGTGCTGACGCTCTATCGCGTGTCGGGCGCCGCCTGGGTGCCGGTGAAGACCGAGACGCTCTCGTAGGCGTCAGCCCCGCCCGCTGCTGCTCTGCCGTTGAGTGGAAAGTCGCGCTATGCGCGCTTTTCCACTCAACCGACGAGTTTGCGGGCCTCGTCGGCGATGGCGGCGGCGTCGATGCCCGCCGCGCTGAGCAGCTCGGCGGGCTTGCCCGAGGTGGGCATGCCCTCGACGGCCAGGCAGCGGATGTGCACGGGGGCGTCGTGGTCGGCGAAGACCTCCAGCACGGCGTCGCCCAGGCCGCCCTCGGGCCAGTGGTCCTCGGCCACGACGATGCGCCCGCCGCAGTCCCGGGCCGCCTCGCGCAGGGTGGCGGCGTCGATGGGCTTGACCGAGTAGGCGTCGACGACCCGGGCGGTGATGCCCTCCCCGGCCAGGGCGTCGGCGGCCTTGAGGGCCTCGTGGAGGGTGATGCCCGCCCCCACCAGGGCCACCTGGTCGTCCTCCGAGCGCCGGGGCACCTTGGCGCCGCCGATGGCGAAGTCCTCGTCGGGCCCGTAGAGCACGGGGGTGCTGGCCCGGGTGGTGCGCAGGTAGGCGATGGATGGTCCCTCCAGGTCCGCCATCGCCGCCACCAGGTGCGCGGTGGAGGTGGCGTCGGAGGGGTAGAGCACCACCGAGGAGTGCACGGCCCGGAAGGCGGCCAGGTCCTCGAGGCCCATCTGGGACGGGCCGTCCTCGCCGATGGACACCCCGGCGTGGGAGCCCACCAGGCAGATGCGGGCCCGGCTCACCGCCGCCATGCGCACGAAGTCATAGGCCCGGGCGAAGAAGGCGGCGAAGGTGGAGGCGAAGGGCACCAGGCCCCGCACCTGCAGGCCCACGGCCGTGGCCACCAGCTGGCACTCGGCGATGTAGCACTCCACGTAGCGCTCGGGGTGGGCGGAGCGGAAGATCTCCGAGTAGGTGGAGTTGGACACCTCGCCGTCGAGGGCCACCACCGCCGGGCGCACCTCGCCCACCGCCGCCAGGGCCTCGCCGTAGGCCTTGCGGGTGGCGACCTC
>JBOGIC010000869.1:0-4708 GCA_050744985.1 Acidimicrobiales bacterium | reverse complement strand
CGCGCGGAGGCTCAACCGGGTGCGTTCGGCCGCCCACGCGGCAGCCGCGGAGCTACGAGGAAGCCTTGACCTTCTTGAACGCCACGACGCCCAGAGCGACGAGTACGGCCAGCAGGAGGAGTTTCTTCATGCGACCACACTACCTGCGCGCCGCTAGGGTCGCTCCCGGAGGTGTCCGGGCACCTGGTGGGCCCCCCCGCCTTCAAAGCGGGTGGGACGGGCGATCCCCGTCCGGCGGGTTCGATTCCCGTCCACCTCCGCCAGCGCGCGACCTGCCGGCGGGGCGCCTCCCGGGGCTATACGGCCAGGAGGTCGCGGGCGCCGGTGTCGCTCGACGGGTGGCGCAGCTTCGACATGGCGCGGGCTTCGATCTGGCGGATGCGCTCGCGCGTGAGGTTGAAGTGCTCGCCGACCTCCTCGAGCGTGCGGGGCTCGCCGCGGTCGAGACCGAAGCGCAGGCGCAGGATCTCGCGCTCGCGCTCGTCGAGCGGGCCCAGCAGCTTGGCAATCTCGTCGGGCAACAGCGCCGTGGCCGCCACCTCGAAGGGCGACTCGGCCGACCGGTCTTCGACGACGTCGCCGAGCTCGGCGTCGCCGTCCTCCCGGAGGGGCTCCGACAACGACAGGGGCTCGGCGGCGAAGCGCAGCGCCTCGGTGACCTTGTCCTCGGGCATCTCGACCTCGGCCGACAGCTCCGACAGCGTGGCGGGACGGCCGAGCTTCAACTCGAGGCGGGCGCGGGCCTTCTGCAGCCGCGCCAGCGTGTCCCCGGCATGCACCGGCAGCCGGATGGTGCGGCCCGTGTTGGCGATGCCGCGGGTGATGGCCTGGCGGATCCACCACGTGGCGTACGTCGAGAACTTGAACCCCTTGCGCCAGTCGAACTTCTCGACGGCGTGCATCAGGCCAAGGTTGCCCTCCTGGATGAGGTCGAGCAGCGGCAGCCCGGAGGCCTGGTACTTCTTGGCAATCGAGACGACCAGCCGGAGGTTGGACTTGACGAACGTCGACTGGGCGAGCTGGCCCTCGTTCGCCAGCCGCCGCAGCTCCCGGCGCTTGCCCTGGGACAACCCGGGCTCGCCGTCCATGTGCGTCCGCGCCTCGTTGCCCGCCTCGATGGCCTTGGCCAGGCGGACCTCATCGTCCTTCGTGAGCAGTGGGTACTGCCCGATGTCGGTAAGGTAGAGGCGGACAAGGTCTTCCTCATCCCGCTCTACACGTTCCTTGGGCAACGTTCGATACCTCGATAATCTGTTCGAGACCGGGCAATGGGACAACGCCGTCTCGGGCGCGAAGATTCCAGCTTGTCCAGGGCCAGTCGTGTCGAACTGGATTGTACCCAGCCGGTCAAGCCCGCCGAGCCTCTCAGGGCGTTTGACGCTATTCTAGCACCTTCGGCGGACTTTCACAGGCCGGATATGGCGACCAACTCCTCGACCGTGGCCCGGTGGCGGCGGGCCTCCTCATGTTCTTCCCATCGACCCAGCGCGGCCATGCCTTCGGCCAGCGCGGGCTCGTCGTCGGCCAGCACGAGCCGCAGCACCCGGGCGACCGGCCCCCCGGCCCCGGCGTCGGCCGCGGTCTGCCCCGCTCCCGCCCGGTAGGACGACACGAGGGCGGGCAGCAGCACCCCGTAGGCGCCAGCGAGCCGCTCCCCCGTCCCATCAGGCGCGGCCACGGTGTCGATGAGGCGGGCGAGCTCCTCCGTCGGCGGCACCGCCTCCGGGCACAGGCCCGCCCAGAGCTCGCCATGCCGGGCGTGCTCGAACGAGTGGCGCCGCAGCATCAGCTTCACGTCCGGCTCCGGCGTCGTGGGCACCCAGCCGCCGAGCACCTCGAACAGGCGCCGCTCCAACCACCCGTAGGGGAGCATCACCCCCGGTAGCGGTTGGTGATGGGGAGGCGGCGGTCCTTGCCGAAGGCCTTCGGGGTGACCCGCACACCGGGGGGCGCCTGGCGCCGCTTGTACTCGGCCCGGTCGACCATGGCCACGACCCGCCGCACGAGATCGGGGTCGAACCCGGCCCGTTCGAGCTCGGCGGCCGTCGCATCGCCCTCGACGTACGCGTACAGCACAGGGTCGAGCTCCTCGTAGGGCGGGAGGGACTGGTCGTCGCGCTGGTCGGCCCGCAGCTCGGCCGACGGGGGCTTGGTCAGCACCGCCTCGGGGATGACCGGCCCCGGCCCACGGGCGTTGCGGTCGCGGCACAGGTCGTAGACGAGCATCTTGGGCACGTCCTTGATGACGGCGAAGCCGCCGGCGAGGTCGCCGTAGAGGGTGGAAAAGCCGGCCGCCATCTCGCTCTTGTTGCCCGTCGCCAGCACCATCCAGGCGAACTTGTTGGACAGCGCCATCAGCAGCATCCCCCGGATCCGGGCCTGGATGTTCTCCTCGGTCAGGTCCTCGGGGGCGTCGCCGAAGCTCTCCGACAGCTGCCGCAGCGTGGCGGCGTGGATCGGCTCGATCTCGATGACGCGCCACTCGATCCCGAGGTTCTCCGCCAGCGCCTTGGCGTCGTCGGACGATCCTTCGCTGGAAAAGCGCGACGGCATCAGCACGCCGTGCACGTGGCCGGCGCCCAGCGCGTCGACGGCGAGGGCGGCGACCAGCGAGGAGTCGACGCCACCCGACAGCCCGATCACGACGTCGGTGAACCCGTTCTTGGTGACGTAGTCGCGTGTGCCGACCACCAGCGCTTCGTACACCTCGCGCACCGGGGGGAGCGGCTCGGCGACCTCCGGCCGGGCCGACCCGTCCGCATCCGACGACGGCGTGATGATCACCTCGTCGAGCGGTGCGGCCATGGCCCGGCCGCGCGGGTCGATCAGGCGCTTGCGGAACACCGGCGGGACGTCCAGGTCGAGCACCAGCACCTGCTCCTCGAACTGCCGGCCCCGTGCCACCAGCTCCCCCGTGGCGTCGACCACGAGCGCCGCTCCGTCGAAGACCAGTTCGTCCTGGCCCCCCACGGCGTTCACGTAGACCAGGGCGCACGCCGCGTCCGAGGCCCGCGTGGCCAGCATGCGCTCGCGCTCGGCCCGCTTGCCGGCGTGGTACGGCGAGGCGCTGAGGTTGACGATGAGCTCGGCGCCACCGGCGGACTGGTCGGTCACCGGCCCGGTCGGCGCCCACGCGTCCTCACAGATGGTGAGGCCGACGCGTACCCCGCCGGCGATGTAGAGGCGGGGCTCGTCGGTGCCGGGAGCGAAGTAGCGCTGCTCGTCGAAGACCGAATAGTTCGGCAATAGGTGCTTCCGGTAGACGCCCTGCACGCTCCCGAACGCGCAGACGGCGGCGGCGTTGTATAGATCACGCCGCGCGTCCACGAATCCGACAACCGCCGCGCAGCGACCGGTCCGCGAAGCGAGCTTCTCGAGCGCCACAAGGTTGTCGGCGACGAAGCCCGGCTTGAGCAGGAGATCTTCGGGCGGATAGCCGGTGACGGCCAGTTCGGGGAAGACGGCAAGGTCACAACCAGCGGATTCCGCCGCGTCCAGGGCGGCCAGGATGCGCGCCACGTTGCCTTCCAGGTCACCCACCACGTTGCCGATCTGACAGGCGGCAATGCGAAGTCGGGGCACGAATGTTGAGCCTACCGAGGCTTTGAGGCGTAGCATCACGACTCAAATGGACGATGCCGCCCTCGTCCAGCGAGCGGCCGACGGCGACCTGGTCGCCTTTGGCGAGATGTACGACCGCTACGCGGGACGACTTCACGATTTCTTCTGGTGGGTCCTCCGGGACGCCGAGCTCGCCGACGAGGCGCTCGGCGAGGCGTTCCTCGAGGCCGGCGCCCGCATCGGCGACCTGCGTGACCCGGGCCGGCTGAGGCCCTGGCTCTTCGCGATCGCCGGTCACGAGGCGCTGCGCTACCGGGCCCCGCGCCGGGGTGAGACCGCACCGGTCGCCCCGCCGACGGGCGATGCCGCCTGGGACGGGCTCGTGGAGCGCCTGGGCGATGTGATCGACGGCCTGTCGCCCCGCGATCGGGTGCTGCTCCACCTGCGGTACCGCCAGAACCTCGACGGGCTCGACCTGGCCGACGCCATCGGAGCCAAGCCCGACGACGCCGCCATGCTCGTCGACTCGCTGAGCCAGCGCGTCGAGCGGGATATCGGCGCCACCGCCGTCGCCTACTTCGGCCCGGACCGCTGCCCCGGCCTGGCCGACATCGTCGGCCACGGTGACGGTGACGCCGGCGGCGAGATCGACGCCAAGACCCGCGAGAAGGTCGCCAACCACGCCGACATGTGCCAGACGTGTGCCGAGCTGCGCCGGCGCCGGATCGGCCCGCCCGCCCTCATCGCCCTCTCGCCGCCGCCGCCTCTCCCGGAGAGCGAACGCTCCCGGGTGATGGAGGACGTCGAGCTCGCCGAGCACGGGGGGCGCGACTGGCCGGCCCGGCGGCTCGGGTTCCCGCCCCCGCTCGTCGGCGGCCACGCCAAGCGGTGGCGGTTCATCGTGGCCGCCGTGCTCATCCTGCTTCTCGGGATCGGCGCGTTCGTCCTCAACCGCAACGGCGACCCGACCGACGTGGCCAGCGTCGGCCCCACCACCGTGCCTGGGTCGACGACGTCGCTGCGGCCCACGAGCACGAGCACCAGCAGCACGACCACGAGCACCTCCGTCCCCGAGGGCGAGGCGGCCGGCACCGGCGGTACGGGCACCGGCACGGGTGGCGCGACCGGCGGCACGACGCCCCGAGCG
>JBOGIC010000868.1:0-1987 GCA_050744985.1 Acidimicrobiales bacterium | reverse complement strand
GATCCCGACCGCGCCGGCTGAGCCGGGCCGGCGCTGGTCAGGCTTCGGTGAACAGCTCCTCGCCGCGACGGAGGCGCCGGGCGATGCTCACGGTGTGCGGCAGCTCGCGGCGCGTCGGCGTGTGGGCGGCCAGGAACCGGGCGGCGCCGGCGAGGATCAGTGCGCCCTCTTCCGACCCCGGCGGCCACGCCCGCCACTGCGCTACCGCCGCCTCGATGGTCTGGAACCAGTGGAACGCGGCGTCCTCGGCCAGCAGGGCCCGGCCCAGCGCGGCGACCAGCGCCTCCGGCTCGCCGTTGACCATCACCGCGCCGTAGGCGATCGCCCCGGCCCGGTCGACGCCACCCTGCTCGTCCCAGCACTCCTGCAGTTCGGCGAGGTCGGCGCGCTCCCCGCCCGCCTGCGGGAGCCGCGCCGCGGGCACGTTGAGGAACCGGTCGAGGTACACCTTGAGGGCGCCGTGCACGACGCCGCGAACCAGCTCGGGCGACGGGCTGCGGCCCAGCGCCTGGTGCAGGGCATTGGCGGCGGTGAAGCCGTGGTGCACGACGTCCCAGTCGCCGAAGTCATTCTGGGTGTGGAACCGGGTGATGCGGAGGGCCGCGGCGAAGGCCAGCGCCCGCCCGAGCTGTTCGGGCGTGGCACCCGCCGAGATCGCCGTGCAGATCGACTCGACGACGGCCTCGGGGTCGTCCTCGAGCAGTTGCCACGCCAGCGTGCTCACGTCCGCCGGATCGGCGAACGCCCCGGCCCTCCCGGCACCGCCCGCGAGCAGATCGAGGAGCCGGTGGTTGGTCCGGTCGATCAGGGCGGCGAGGTCGTGCGGGTAGCGCCAGCGCCCGCCCTCCTCCGACCGGGAGGCGCCGGCGGTCTGGTCGACCATCGTGGGCAGCACCGTCGTGGCGTCGTCCCACCCGAGGTGGTCGAGCAGCTCGAACGCCTTGTTGGTGAAGTCGATCGTGTGGCCGCCGTCGAGGAAGACGTGGTCGGTGGCCGCCGCGAACATCATGCGGGCGACCTTCTCGGGCCCGGCGCCGCTCTCCAGCGCCGTCATCAGCACCCGCTCGGCCGCATCTCCCGACCGGGTCTCGATGAACCGGCGGTACCACGCGGCCAGGCGGGCCGGCGGCACGTCGGCCTTGCCCAACGACGTGAGCGGGAACCGGGGCGGGCGGTTGCGGGTGTCCCGGGCCACGAACGCCAGCCCGTGGACGAGCGCGAGCGGGCCGTCGTCGCGGTCGAGCCACGGCAGCAGGTTGGCCATGGCCGTGAGGACCGTCAGCCCCGAGCCCCAGCCCTGGGCCCGGTTGGTTGTGCCAAACCGCGCGCCGACCCGCAGGATGTCGGCCACCGGGACCCCGGCGTCGAGCAGGCCCATGACGGCCTTGGCCATCACCAGCGACAGGCCCTGCTCGAGACCTTCGGCCAGGCGGCGCCGCAACTGCTCGGCCCGGCCGTCGGGCCCGTCCACGACGACGAAGACCTCGTCCCCATCGATCTCGACTGGGAAGGCGCGCACGTCGTCGGCGAAGGGGTCGAGCGTGCCGCCCGTCGACAGATCGAAGCGCGCGTGGTGCCAGTGGCACGTCAGCAGGCCCTCCTCGACCGTGCCCCGGTGGAGGGGGAACCCCATGTGCGGGCACCGGTCGTCGAGGGCGTAGGCCCGGCCGTCCTCCCAGAAGACGCAGACCGGGTGGGTGCCGGCCTTCGCCAGCAACCGGCCGTCGGCCTGGAGCTGCTGCACCGTTCCCGCCCGAACACGCATGAGGACGATGATGCCCCATCTCCGCCGATTAGTCCGCGAAAGAGGGCCCTCCACGGGCCAATCCCGCGGAGTAAACCAGGGGGGTGGGTGGGATGTGGGGGCCGTACCTGAGCGAGCGGGCGTGGGGGACGGTCCGTGAGGACTACAGCCCGGACGGGCAGGCGTGGAGCCACCTGCCTCACGACCACGCCCGCAGCCGCGCCTACCGGTGGAACGAGGACG
>JBOGIC010000867.1:0-2704 GCA_050744985.1 Acidimicrobiales bacterium | reverse complement strand
GCCTCGGCCGCCGCCGCATCGCGGTCGGCGCGAGACGGGCGGGGGTCGACCACCGGCGGCTTGTCCACCGAGGTCGGGTCGGCGCCGGGGAACCGCAGGGAGGTGGGCGGTCCGGACGGCGGCGGCGGGACGTCGCCGAAGCGCAGCTCGTCCTCGGGCTTCTTCGCTGCCACGTGCCCCGACTCGATGGCGGCGGCCGCCTCGTCGGCGCCGATGATGCGGACGCCCTCCGCCGGCGCGCGCGGGCCGCGCCGCGCCCCGAAGTCGCCCCACGGGTCGTCGGCGTCGTCCTCGCCTCCGCCGGGACGGGCCGCGCGGAAGTCGATCGCCTCGGTCTGATCATCGAGGTGGTCGTCGTCCATATGGCCTCCTGCTTTGCCTAGGCGGTCGCTGGATACGCCGCGTCAGACCTCGAGCAGCTCCTGCTCCTTCCGGGCGAGCATGCGGTCGATCTCGGCCACATACTCGTGGGTGAGCTTCTCGAGTTCCTTCTCGGCCCGCTCGAGCTCATCGGCGGATATCTCGCCGTCACGCTCGAATGCTTCCATCTCGCGGCGCGCCTCGCGGCGCACGTTGCGAGCCGCCACCCGGCCTTCCTCGGCCTTGTGGCGCACGACCTTGACGAGCTCCTTCCGCCGCTCCGACGTCAGCACCGGGAACAGCAGCCGGATCACCGCGCCGTCGTTGGACGGGTTGATGCTCAGGTCGGAGTTCTGGATCGCCCGTTCGATGGCCTTTATGGAGTTCTTGTCGTAGGGCGCGATCACGAGGAGGCGGGCCTCCGGGACGGTGAAGCCCGCCAGTTGCTGCAGCGGGACCTCACTGCCGTAGTAGTCCACCTTCAGCTTCTCGACCAAGGCGGGCGTGGCCCGGCCCGTGCGGATCGCCGAAAACTCGGACTGGGTGTGGCTCACGGCCTTGCCCATCTTGTCGGCCGCTTCGACCAGGACCTCGTCGACGTCGGTCGGGGCCGTCACGACACCAGCGTACCGATCGACTCGCCCTCGAGGGCGCGACGTATGTTGCCCGGCTCCATCACGTCGAACACGACGATCGGCAGCGTGTTGTCCATGCAGAACGTGATGGCGGTTGAATCCATCACCTTCAGACCGCGGTTGAGCACTTCGATGTAGGCCACCTCGGCGAACTTCGTGGCCTCCGGGTTGACCAGCGGGTCGTCGGTGTAGACCCCGTCGACGCCGGAGTGCGTGCCCTTCAGCACCGCCTCGGCCCCGATCTCGGCGGCCCGCAGGGCGGCGGTGGTGTCGGTGGTGAAGTAGGGGTTGCCCGTGCCCCCGGCCAGGATCACGACCCGGCCCTTCTCGAGGTGGCGCTGCGCCCGGCGACGGATGTAGGGCTCGGCCACCTCGGCCATCTGGATGGCGGTCATGACGCGGGTGGGCTCGCCGACCTTCTCGAGGGCGTCCTGCAGCGCCAGCCCGTTGATGACCGTCGCCAGCATGCCCATCGTGTCGGCCTGGGCGCGATCCATACCGGCGCCGGCGCCGGCCATGCCGCGCCAGATGTTGCCGCCGCCGACGACGATGGCGATCTCGGTGCCCAGGTCGCGGTGAACGTCGCATATCTCGGCGGCCAGCCGCCCGACGATCGCCCCGTTGATGCCGTACCCGGTGGCGGTGTCGGCGAAGGCCTCACCGGAGAGCTTGAGGACGACCCGCTTCCATGCCGGCCGCGGGGTTGCGGTCACGGGCGCCCTATCGACCGATCTCGACCTGCGCGAACCGGGTGACCTTGGCGTCACCCAGCAACTGGCTGATCGACTGCTTGGCGTCGCGCGCGTACTGCTGCTCCACCAGGACGTTGTCGCGGTAGAAGCCGCCGAGGCGGCCCTCGACGATCTTGGGAATGGCCTGCTCGGGCTTGCCCTCGTTGCGCGTGAGGGTCTCGAGCACCTCGCGCTCCTGCTCGACGCGCTCGGCCGGCACCTCCTCGCGGTTGAGCCATTGCGGCCGCGCGTGGGCGATGTGCAGCGATACTTCATGCGCCAGCAGCTGGTCGCCGGCGACCAGCTCGACGACCACCCCGTTGACTCCGCGGTCGTTCTGCACGTGGAGGTAGGTGTCGAGCACGGCCCCGTCGGGCGCCTCGAAGCGCACCACCCGGCCGAGGTCGATGTTCTCCTTCAGGCTGATCCGCATGCTGTCGAGCTGCTCTTTGAACTCGTCGACGGCCGACTCACCCCGCTCGGCCACCGCCTGGGCCATCTCGTGCACCACGGCGGTGAAGTCCGGCGACTTGGCCACGAAGTCGGTCTCGCTCCTGAGCTCGACGACGGCGGCGGCGGTACCCGTGTTGGCGGTGGCCACGGCGCCCTGCTCGTTGGCCCGGTCGGCGCGCTTGGCTGACTGCGCTAGGCCCTTCTCGCGCAGCCACCTCATCGCCTCGTCGAAGTCGCCGTTGCTTGCGTCCAAGGCCTTCTTGGCGTCCATCATCCCGACGCCCGCGGCCTGCCGCAGCCGCTGCACGTCCTTGGCGCTGTAGTTCGCCATCGCTAGCCCTCCTCCGCCACCGGCTCGGCCGTGGCCTCGACCGGGCCCGGCCCGGACGCGGCCAACATCGGCTCCGGCTCGTCCTCCGGGGTCGGTGCCGCGGCTCGCTCCGGCTCGGGTGCGGCGGGCTCGGGCTGGGCCGCCACGGGCTCCACGGGCGCGGGCGGCTCGGGCGCGGGTGGCTCGGGCTCGGG
>JBOGIC010000866.1:0-11124 GCA_050744985.1 Acidimicrobiales bacterium | reverse complement strand
CGTCCGGACGAGCCTTTCCACCCAAGGCCCGTTGGGATCGGCCCGCCGCTTCCGGCTCGCCGGCCGCGTGCCCGAGCAGGCGCGCCTGCTGGCCCTGTGGGCCGAGGCCGCGGGCGGCGCCCGGCGGGTCGTGCTCATCTCCGGCGAGCCCGGCATAGGCAAGACCCGGCTCGTCTCCGAGCTCGCGCACCACGTCGCGACGGCTGGGGCCAACGTCGCCTACGGGGCCGGCGACGAGGAGCTCGAGGCGCCCTATCGGCCGTTCGTGAACGCCCTCCGCAACCTTGCGTCGGGCGGTGAGACGGCCCTCGTCCGGCTCATGCCCAACGGCCCTGATGCCGCGACTGCCCGTGCCGATCCGGAGATCGTCCGCCTGCAGCGGTTCGACGCGCTATCCGACTGGCTCCGCCAGCAGGCCATGGTGACGCCCATCCTGCTCATCCTCGACGACCTCCATTGGGCCGACCGATCGAGCCTGTTGCTCCTTCGCCATCTCGCCACAGGTCGAGCGGACAGCCGGATCATGATCGTCGGGACGTTCCGCGACGAGGAGGTCGACCGGGGCCACCCCCTCGCCGCCTTCCTCGCCGACGCACGGCGCATCGCCGGTGTGGAGCGGATTGTCCTGCGCGGTCTCGACGTGCCCGACATCGCCGCGGTCGTCGCCGAGCGGGGCGGCGGGCGAGCCGGCGCGGCGGCCACGAAGGGCCTCGCCGCATGGCTCCGCGCCCACACCGAAGGCAATCCGTTCTTCGTCACGGAGCTCATCTCGCACCTGGTCGAGTCGGGAGCCGTCGACGATCCCCCGGCGCTGGCGACGCTGCGCCTGCCCCACAGCATCCGTGAGGTGGTCGGCCGGCGGTTGTCAGCCCTGCCGGAGGCCGCCCAGGAGATCCTGGCGTGCGCGGCCGTGGTGGGAACCGAGTTCGACGCCGCCGTCGTCGCCGCCGCAATCGGTTCGCCGCCCGAGGACGTGGTGGACCACCTCGAACGGGCGTTGCCGCGGCGGCTGATCATCGAGGGGTGCGACGGGTTCGCGCGGTATCGCTTCTCCCACGCGCTCGTCCGCCAGGCCCTGGAGGAAGAGCAGTCGACGGTCCGGCGCACGCGCACCCACCACCGCGTCGCGTGTGTCCTCGAGCGCACGGGCGCCCCCATCGCCGACCTGGCCCACCACTTCGGTGCGGCCGCTGCCATGGAAGACGCCGGCAAGGCGCTGCACTACGCGCGCCTGGCCGCCGAGGAGGCGAGCCACCACGTGGCCCTCGACGAGGCAGTCGCGTATCTCGAGCTTGCCGTCGAAACGGAGCATCACCTCCCGCCGGACGCCGAGCGGCGGGCTGGGCTGCTCCTCGACCTCGCCGACGCGAAGAACGCGTGCGGTCGGGTCGAGGAGGCCCGCGCCGACTTCCTCGCCGCCGCTGAGCTTGCCCGCCGGCAGGGGCGGTCCGACCTGCTGGCGCGCGCCGCCGCCAGCTACGGCGACTGGGTGGGCGTGTGGGTCGAGTTCGGCGAGACTGCGGGCCCCGAGCTCGCCCGGCAGGCGCTCGCCGCGTTGCCGCCCGGCGACAGCGTCGATCGCGCCCTCTGCCTCGCCAAATGCAGCCTGTGGGAGGCGACCAATCCGGACGTCGCCATGCGCCGCGAGTATGCGATCGAGGCGATGGCCATGGCCCAGCGGCTCGGTGACCCGGTCGCCCGCATGCCCGCCGTCTTCGCCGGCATGGAGTCGCTCCGGGGGCAGGCTGGCGCGTCGCCGCAGCTGTTGCGGTTGGCGGCCCAGCTGGAGGCGCTGACCGACGCCACCGGCTCCGTGCGGTTCCGTGAGGCGTCGCTGTTCTACCGGGCCGTGGGGGCCTACGTCCTCAACGACACCACCACCGTCCGGACGGCGTGGCGCAGCCTGCAGGAGCTCGGGGAGCGAACGGGGCTGCGGCTCGCCCTGTGGATGCACGCGTCGATCGCCTCGACGTTCGCGGTCGCCGAAGGCCGCTTCGCCGACCTGCCGGCGCTGGCCGAGCGCGAACGCGCCCTGGCTCCGGTCATGGGGCGACTCGGTGTGCTGATCGCGGAAGCTCGCCGGGCGCTGGCCGCGCTCCTACGCGAGGACCCGGAGGCCTATGTCGCGGTGGCGGAACCGTTGGTCGGGGAACATGCCGTTGTCCTGACCGGATGGGGCGTGCCGGCCACGATCCCATGGGCGCGAGGCGAGGACGCGCTGGCCCGCGCCGCGCTCTGCGCGTGGCACGACCATGTCCTTCCCCTGGTGCCGGCCGAGTTCGTCTTCCTGGTCGCCGGCTTTCTCACCCGGATGACGGTCCAGCTCGACGTGCCCGAGGTCGCGGACACGCTGCGCCGGATCCTCACGCCTCATGCCGGCACGCGTTGTACGAACCTCACCGTGGACAACGGGATGACCGACCACTCCCTGGCTCTGCTGGCCAGGTATTTCGGTGACCGGGTCGCAGGCGAGCGGTTGCTCCGGTCGTCCATCGATGCCTACAGAGCGACCGAGGCGAGAGCCTGGGTGGCAGTGGCGTTGGCGGACCTCGCCGAGGTCGCGGACGATCCCGAGGTCGCGGAGCGCGCCGCCGCGGAGGCAGTGGCGATTGCCGGTGCGATCGGCGCGCCGAACGTCGCCCGCCGGGCGCTCGCGGCGTCCTCGTCGCGCCGCGCCGCCACCGGCTGAGCCCACTTCCAGCCGGCTTCCAGCCGACTTCACGCGCCGCGGCGGATGGTCTCCCCATCCGATGTTCGGGCCTGCGAAGGAGCGTGGAGATGGATGCGACACAACTGATCGACGGGCTGGGCGGCGGGCTGGGTTGCCGCTTCGTCGCCGCCCAGAACCGGCTGTACTTCGTCGAGGACCACGGCAAGGTGTCGGCCCTCGACCTGGTCCGGTCGCTGGATGCGGTGGTGAGCGAAGGTATCGCCGACCTGCCGCCCGACACGAGTCTGGACCTGATCAGCGGCGCGCCGGGCGGCACCGGGCACGTCCGTTGGGACCAGTGGCTCGACGGCCGCCCGGCCATGCGGCCGCAGGGGCCCTCGCGGCTGAGCTACGTCGGCGTCGTGGACTACGACAGCGTGACCCCGGCGACGATGCAGGCCCTGACCTACGACGCGATCAGCCTCCCGGCTGAGCAGATGGCGAACGGCGTGGTGTTCGGCGTCAACAACTTCTACCGCGAACCGGGGAACGATTGGGACTTCGCCAAGGTGCAGGTGCTGGACGCCGGTGAGACCCTCAAGGTGCAGTGGCAGGTGTACCGGTTGCAGCCGGCCTACTTCGTCCTCGGCACCGGCTACGACCGCCCGCGCGACATCGCCGTCACCGCCGGCGGCCGCTACGCCTACGTCACCGAGCAGAGCGGCACGCTCCTGCGCGTCGACCTGACCTACGCCAAGCGCCCGGCGGCCGAGGAGATCACGTCTGGGCTGGCGTCCCCCCAACAGATCGCCCTGGACGAGCCTCGGGCCCGGGCCTACGTCGTCGAGTCCGAGGGTGACCGGAGCCGGCTCACGCGCGTCGACCTGACCTCCCGCGCGACGCAGGTCGTCGCCGGCGGGCTGCGGTCCGCCGTCGGCGTGGTCGTCACCCGCGACGGCACCACCGCGTACGTCACCGAGAACGAGGGCGGCGCGAGCTGGATCTGTCGCATCTCGCTGGCGACCGGCCACCGCGAGCGCCTGCCGGCCGCAATCGGCACCGTCGCGTCGCTGTCCTGGGGATGGGGCGGCGAGAGCCAGCTCCTGACCGCCGACGTGGCCACGAACGAAGTCCTCGCCGTCGAGTTGAGCGGCGCGACGCCCACCGTACGGCGCGTGGCGGCGGTGGCGAGCGGTCCCGCGAGTGTCGCCGCCATCGCCGCCGACGCCGTCCTCGTCTGCTGTGCGGCCGTGATCGTGCGGATCCGGCTCACGCCCTACGCCTCGACCCGACCCCTGCTGCTCGGAATCGGCCATGTCCCCCGCGACGACATCCGTCAGGGCTACGCCACGACCGAGCCGGGGTACTTCTTCTCGGCCAAGGACGCCCCCTTCGGCGGCACCCTGCCCATCATGGTCAACCACCTGGGGGCGTGGCTGTCCCACGGGCGCTACTACCAGGTGCTGGTCGACGGAGCCGTGCAGACGCGGGGCTGGAGCGACGAGCTGTTCGTCACCGCGGGAGAGTCCGACCTCACACCGGCGCGGACGGTCGGGCCCTTCTTCGCCGTGCGCTCCCCGGCGGAGACGTGGCAGCACCCGTGGCTGGGCTACTTCCTGGACACGACGGCCTTCGCCGATGGTGACCACGTCGTGGAGATCCGGCTCTTCGCCCACCCCGATGCGTCGTCCGAGATCGATCGCAGCGACCTGCTCGTGCGCTTCGACAACACGGCGCCGCGCGCGGCGATCAACCAGATCATCCACTACGACGAGTCCAACCCCGATCCGGCGCGGCGGCGCCAGGTCGTCGGGCCGTGCGGCATCGTCCAGGGAACGAGCGACCAGTTCGGTTTCGTCATCGAGGCGCACGACCCGGTCGGGCAGCACCTTGGGGCATGGTCGCTCGGCGTCGTCTGGGGCGACAACCGGTCCGCGGCGATCGCGTCGGACTCCTACGACCCCGGTCACGTCACCGGCCCGCCCCACGCGTGGGCGGGTGTGATAGGCGAGCTTCCGAGCCGGTGGACGGCCACGGTGCGCGACGACCCGTCGTCGCGGCGATGCGCCCACACGTTCTCCCTCCAGGTCTGGGACCGGGTGATCGACGGGTGGCGCTACCTCCACCAGTCGGGCGTCACGAAGTCGGTCACGTTGCTGCTTTCGGACCCGGGCGCATAAACGCCCAAACATCATCGTACGAATGCCCTCCGGCGAGGGCTCTCATCATCAGCGGGCTCGGTCTGGCCTCACGGTCACACGGACCACGAGGCCAACCGGGCCCCACGTTCTGGAAAGGAGAAGACCATGCGTGCCACCTTCGTGCACCGAGCTGATCTGTCGGCGGGCAACATCCAGGGTCACCTCACCGTGATCGATCACCCGGGCCTCAACGACGTGCCCGGGGCCGTGCCGGTGGTGACGCCCAACTGGAACCCCCATGGGGCCGGCGGCGTCTACAACAACCATGCGGTCGGCGCCGGCTACGAGTGGTCGACCGGACGGTGGACCGTCGTCAACCTCGACGGCGGGTCGATCCTCGACGGCGCGTCGTTCAACGTCGACGTGATGTGGGAGGGGCCGGATGCATATGTCCACGGCGCCCGTCCCTCCAACTCGGCCGGCAACTCGACGTACCTCGACCACCCGGCGTTGAACGGAAACCCGAAGGCGGTCGTCCTCGCCACGCCCGTCCGGCATCCCACCGACAGCGGTTTCATGAACCACTGCATCGGGATCTGGTACTCCCCGTCCGTCGGGCGGTGGGCGGTGTTCAATCAGGACGGCGCGGCGATGGAGGAGAATGCCTTGTTCAGTGTCAGGGCCCTCCGCGAGACCAGTCCGTCGCTGTTCGTGCACCGCTCGAGTCCCGCCTCGGCCGCCGGGAACGCGTCGGTGATCGACCACCCCGCCGTCAACGGCGACCCGGACGTGCTGCTCCTGGTGACGCCCAACTGGAACCCGTACGGCCTCGGCGGGGTGTTCAACGACCGCCCGACCGGCGTCTGGTACGACGGCACGCGCGGGCGCTGGACGGTCTTCAACCAGGACCTCATCGCCATGCCGGCCGACGCGGCGTTCAACATCGAGGTGCTCGAACCATCGGGCGCCTTCATCCGGTGACGGCGATGAGCCCCGTGATCCCGATCGTGCGCGTGAACGACCCGCCCTCCCCGGAACAGCCGCCCGAGCCGGCCGCGGCCACGCCGGCGGCGCCGGCCGCGGTCACGTCCCCCCCGAACTTGCGGTCGGTCGTCGAGGTGGTCGGCGCGATCGCCGCTCCCACCACGCTGGTCACCAGCCTCGCCCTGTACTTCGGCGTGGTCTACGTCAACGCCCAGGCGTTCTACTTCGGCATCGACGGCAGCACCCTGGGGTTCGCCACCCAGGACTACCTGCTGCGCAGCGCGGACGCACTCTTCGTCCCCCTAGGGCTCCTCGTGCTCTGCGGCCTCGTCATGCTGCGGTCGTACTCCGCCTTCGAGCGCGGGCTTCGCCGGCCGGAGCGGCACGCCGCCCTGCGCGTCGCCGCCTGGGCGATGGGCGTCGTCGGCGTCCTGCTGTTCACCACCGGCCTCACCGCCGTGTTCCGCCCTCTCCCCTTCCGCACGCCGCTCTTGTTCCCGCCCCTCAGCCTGGGCGCCGGGGTCATCGCGTCTGGCTACTCGGGATCGCTGCGCCGCCGGCTCTCGCCGCGACGCGACGATGCCGACGCGGTGGGGGGCTCGCGCGTGGCGACGGCCAGCCGCGTCCTGGCGGCGCTACTGATCGTCATCAGCCTCTTCTGGGCCGTCAGCGAGTACGCCCGAGCCCTCGGCCGGGCCCGGTCGGAGGTCCTGGAAGCGAACCTTCCGGCCCGTCCCGGGGTCGTCGTGTTCAGCTCCCACCGGCTGCACGCGGCGGGGACGGGCGTGCGCGAGACCGAGCTGGCGGTCGCCGAGGATGCCTACCGCTACCGCTACGACGGCCTGCGGCTCTTCATCCGCTCCGGCGGGAAGTACTTCCTGCTTCCCGCGGAGTGGACCCCGGCGGCGGGCCGGGCCATCGTGATCGCCGACGACGAAGGCGTGCGCGTGGAGTTCACCGTCGGGGCGCCGTCATGAGCGAGCGCCGAGCGACGACGATCGTGCTCGCCCTGAGTCTCGCCCTTGCGATCGCCGCGTCGGGTTGCGCCGGCGAGGCGTCCTCGGTCGGAGCGGGCAGGCCCGGCGTCGACGTGACGGTCGGCCCCGAGGCGGAGACGCCGTCATCGACGGCAGCCGCGCCACAGGGGACGGGTCCGGGCCCGTCCCGTGGGAGCACGTCCACCACTGACCGCATCGCCACCGCGACGCCGTCGACCACCGCCGCGCCGCCGACGTCGCCGCCGACCACGACGGGGAAGCTTCCCCCGAAGAAGAGGGGTTGGCAGGGCATCTGGAGCGGGGAGACGACTCGATCGGACAAGCTTCCTGCCGCGCCGAGTGCCCCAGTCGTGGCGGTAACGGCATCGTCGGAGCCCCAGGTGCCCGGCACGGTCCAGTTGCAGTGGACGAGCACCTCGCCCGACCCCCTCGACGTAGTGGTGCGATTCCCGGCGGACGGCGTGACGACCGTCGTCCCGAGCCGCGGGACGTGCAAGGCCGAGAAGCTCGAGGTGGTGTGCCGCGTCGACGGGCTCACCTCCGGAGCGCCCGTCACGCTGGTCATGAAGGGCCCGTCGGCCGGCACGAAGGGGACCACCTTGGTCGTGGAGGCCGTCGACAAGTCCGGGACCGAGTACACGGGCTCATTGACCATGCCGCCGCTCATCTGACGCCGGCACGGACCGCCAGCGCGTCCGATCAACGCGCGGCCCATCTCCTCGTCGGAAGCTGAGCGAGTATCTCAGGGCCCGCTCGCGGTGTCCTTATGGATGTGGGGACGATCACGCGTCCCCGGGGTCGAGGAACGGGGACGATGGGCGGCATCTTTCTGAGCTACCGGCGCGAGGACACCGGGGGCTACTCCGGGCGTCTGGCCGACGCGCTGCGCGACAACTTCGGTGAGGACGTGATCTTCCGGGACGTGGACACGATTTCGCCCGGCCACGACTTCGTGGACGCAATCACGGCGGCCGTGGAGGAGGCCGACATCTTCTTGGCCGTGATCGGCCCGCGGTGGTTGACCGCCAAGGACCAGGCGCGACGGCGGCGGATCGATGATCCGGAGGACTACGTCCGGCTCGAGATCACCGCCGCGCTCGGGCGGGCCAAGAAGGTGATCCCGCTTCTCGTCGACGGCGCCCGCCTTCCCCGGCCCCAGGATGTGCCCGAGCCGCTGCGACCTCTGCTTCGTCGTCAGGCCATCGAGCTGACCGATAGCCGGTGGAGCTACGACCTGGGCGTGCTCCTCGATGAGCTGCGCCCGGCGTTGCTGCGCGAGGAGACGAAGCCGGTTCCGGCCGACACCGCGCCTCGGCAGGCGGCGCGGCGGCTGCCACGGCGCCGCCTCGGCGTGCTGGGCCTCCTGAGTGCGCTCCTCGCGGTGGGTCTGGTCGCGGGCCTCCTCCAGACCCGTCACCACTCGCCCATGGTCGCAGCGGCGGCGCCGGACGGACCGGCTACGTCCGCGCCATCGGTCCCGGGCCCGTCAGCGTCGAGCCCGACCGGGTTGACCGCGGCGCCCGACGGCTGCACGACGGTCGACGTGGCCGCGTCGCCCGAGAAGTACGACCTGCTCAACGACCTGGCCACGACGTTCAACTCGTCCAAGGAGGCCACGTCGGGCGTATGCGCCTTCGTGCAGGTGCGAAAAGTCTCGTCGGGAGCGGCCATGCAACTCCTGGCCGACGGCTGGGCGGGGGAAGCCGCCAACGGGCCGCGGCCGGTGGTGTGGTCTCCTGCCGCCAGCTCGTGGGGCGCCATCCTCAACGAGAAGCTGCGCCAGAAAGGCGAGCCGGCCATGGCGCCGCCGGCCAAACCGTTCATGGTGACGCCCCTCGTCATCGCCATGCCCCGCCCCATGGCCGAGAGCCTGGGCTGGCCCAACACGCCGATCGGCTACGCCGACATCCTCAAGCTGGCCCAGGACCCGAGCGGCTGGGGCGCCAAGGGCCACCCGGAATGGGGCCGGTTCCGGCTGGGCAAGACCAACCCGAATTTCTCGACCAGCGGCCTGTCGGCCACCATCGCCCAGTACTACGCGGCCACCGGCAAGACCAGCGGCCTCACCGGCGAAGACCTGGCCCGCCCCGAGGTCGACGCCTTCGCCCGGGCCGTGGAGTCCTCGATCGTCCACTACGGCGACACCACGCTCACGTTCTTGAACAACTGGTACCGAAGTGACGCCCGCGGCACCGCCCTCACCTACACGTCGGCGGTGGCCGTCGAGGAGAAGTCGCTGATCGACTACAACCGCGGCAACCCTGACGGCATCCTCGACCAGGGCGAGCAGCCCCGGCCGCCCAAGGTACCGCTGGTGGCGATCTACCCGAAGGAAGGGACGCTGTTCTCGGACAGCCCGTACTACGTGCTCGACGCCCCATGGGTGGACGCCAAGCAGAAGGCGGCGGCCCGCACGTTCGAGGCCTACGCCCAGCAGCCGGACAAGCAGCGGCGGGTACTCGAGTTCGGCTTCCGGCCCGGCAACGCGCAGGTGCAGGTGAGCTCCCCGATCGAGCGGGCCAACGGGGTCGACCCCGGGCAACCCAAGAACGTGCTGGGCGTGCCTGATCCCGCCGTGCTGGTGCGGATCCTCGACCAGTGGGGCCAGCAACGCAAGGCGGCCCGGGTGATGCTGGTCATGGACGTGTCGGGCTCCATGGGCGACATCGCCGACACCTCGGGCCGGACCAAGCTCGACCTGGCTCAGCAGGCGGCGACCAACGCCCTGGCACAGTTCAAGGGCGACGACCTGGTGTCCCTGCGCATATTCTCCACCGGCATCAGCCCGCGCTCCCCCACCGACTACGCCGACATCGTCCCGTTCGGGCCCATCTCGTCGAACCGGGAGGTGCTGGCCCAGCGGATCCGCAGCCTCGTCCCGAGCAGGGACACGCCGCTGTACACGGTCGCGGGCGACTCGTACGCGCAGATGCGCGACTCCTACGACGCCGACCGGATCAACGCGGTCGTGCTGCTCACCGACGGCAAGAACGAGGACCCGCGCAACGACAACCTCGATGCCCTGCTCGCCTCCCTGCACAGCGGCGGCGAGGGCCAGGCCAGCCGTCCGGTACGGGTGTTCACGATCGCCTACGGCGTCGACGCCGACATCACCACGCTCGAGCGCATCGCCCACGCGACCAACGCCGCCGCCTACAACGCCAAGGACCCGGCCAGCATCGACAAGGTCTTCACCTCGGTCGTCAGCAACTTTTAGCGAGCGACCTCAGACCGCCCAGCGAGAGCCGCGGCGGGTACCAGGCGGTCGCATGAGGGAGGCGGTCTGAGCTCTCTCGCAGGAATGGCCGCCTGCCGCGGCGGCGAGCCGGGTCCGGGCCGGCAAAGCCGGCCCTATGCCGACCCACCCGCGGCACGGTGAAAAGGGTTGGTCCCCAATAGCGTCCTCCCTGTCAAACCCGTGCATCGACCGCGCCCACGGTCGGGGAGGAGGCCGCTATGGGGACCGTGGCCAGGCTACTGGCGGAGAACGTGAGTTTCCGCTGCACTTCGGTTGGGGGAGTGGGTCACCGCCCGAACATTCAGGTAGTCGAAAGCTCTCCATCGGCCAGCCTGACGATGTCCGTCGCCGTGACGAGGCCGTAGCCATCGAACACTTCGTCCATCTCGCCACGGGTGTTGCGCCGTCGCCGCCAGAGCGGCCGCAGCACAGGGAGCGAGCCCGCGGCCGCGGCGGCCTCCCGGAGTTCCCCCGGAGGCGGGGCGTCCAGGGCAACGCCGACCACTTCGGGGGCGCGGACGGCAGTGACGAACTCGTCGAGGGTGAACACCTCGACCAGTTGGACGACAGTCCCGAAGATGCGCTCAAGTTCCGCGATCCGGGCTGCACGTCGGTGCTGCAGAGGCAGCGGCCCGAGACGGACGATGATTGCCATTGCGCGTCATTCTGGGTCGAGCGGCATCCGTGGAGCGGAACCAAGCCCGCGCTACCGTTAACCCGTGCCCACAGCGCCGCAAAGCCGGTCAGGCCGGTACGCCGAGCTAGACACGGGCGAACTGGCGGATGCCGTCGAGCGCGCCTACCAGCGGGATGAGCTGCCCGACTGGGAACTCGTCTTCGAGCTCACTCGACGGGTGATGTCCGCCGAGGCGGGCGAACCCGGGCAGCGGGCTGTCGGAGTGTCTCGGCCGGCCTAGGTCTCTCGCCTTGGCGTCGTGCTGTCCTCCACCTGAAAGCCGTGCTCCCGAATGCGGGGATAATGCCACTTCTCTGGAGCAGGACCAGGCGTGTCCTCGACGTCGCGGCGCTGGACACGCGGCCTCGTCGGCGACACGTTCTCTGGAGTGTCCATGACGAGGTTCAGGTCCCACCTCGCACTGGGACGGATCAGGC
>JBOGIC010000865.1:0-2866 GCA_050744985.1 Acidimicrobiales bacterium | reverse complement strand
GTCTACGTCACCTACCAGCGGAGCCTGCCGGGCCGCACCGCGCCGAACGGCGAGCCCACCCGCGTGTTCACCGCAATCTCGACCGACGGCGGCCGCACCTTCGGTGAGCCCATCGAGATGACGGCCGACGCGTGGAAGGCCGACGCCGCTCGCGCCAAGGCCCTGGAGATCGCGCCCACCGCGACGACCATCCCGCCGGCGGGCGCCTCCACCACCACGACGACGGCCCCGCCGGCCGGCTCGCGGGCGGCGACACCCAACAACGCCGTCAACTTCGGTGGCCGCAACCCGACGTCGGCGATCGACGCCAAGGGCAACGTGTACGTGATCTGGCACTCGGCCACGAGCAACATCACGCCCCAGCCGCCCGCCGGCTACTTCATGACCAAGACGACCGACCAGGGCAAAACGTGGACGACCACCCAGGTGGGCGACTTCGACCGCAAGAACGGCCTCGGGTCGCGCCTGGCGTGGAGCCCCGAAGGCGGCGCCAACGGCACGCTCCACTGGGTCGCCATGGGCACCGAGGACCCGAACATCGGCGCCTACGGCAGCGTCTACTACCGGCAGTCGACCGACAACGGCGCCACGTGGACGGACCGCAAGATCCTCCCCGACATCGACCCGAAGCAGCTGCGGGGGCAGTTCATCCCCAACCTGTCCATCGCCGAGAACGGGCGGGTCGACGTGGCCTGGTGGGACACCCGCGACGACCCGGGCAACCGGAGCAACGACGTGTACTACACGTACTCCGAGGACAACGGGGCGACGTGGAGCAAGAACGTCCGCATCACCGACCAGCCCATCAACCGCACCTACGGCGTATGGGGCGTCAACTACGACATGAGCTCGCCACCGGGCATCGCGTCGACCGACAACCTCGCCGTGTTCGGCTGGGACGACACCCGCGCCTCCGACCCGGGCCAGACCGACGGCGCCGCCCTCGGGGGCGGAACGTCGGACATGTACAGCGCCACCGTGCAGTTCTCGGCGATCAGCACCGGCACGTCGTCGACGGCGAAGATCGTCCTCGCCGCCGTGATCGGGTTGCTCGCGCTGGGCCTGGGGCTGCTGCTCTACGCGCTCATCGCCCGCCGCCGGGCCGGCGGACCGCCGCCGGTCAAGAAGGCAACGGCGAAGGAGGCCACCACCAAGGTCTCCTAGCGAAGACCTCTGCGGTAGACAGCCGGCCCCCGGAGCAAAACGTGCCGGGGGCCGGTTGACGTCGGGAGCGAAGGGGGGCTGCTTGGAGCAGTGGGACGACGAAGACGCGGAGTTCGCGGCCATCGTTCGCCGGCTGGGGGACCCGGACGACAGGCGGGACCGGCGGCGGGTGGCCGTCGGGGCCCTCATCGGCGGGCTGGGCCTCGTGCTCTCGCTGTTCGCCCTGCTCGTCGACTGGTCGCCGTGGGTCGCCGCCATCGGGCTGCCGGCCATGGCCGCCGCCGATCTCGTCGGCCTGTTCACCCTCCGCAGCTGGCTGCGCCGGCACCGCCGCGGCCGACCGCGCCGTCGCAATCGCTGATTCTGTGACAACAATAGGGAGGTATGCGGGCACGATGGCTAGCGGCGGGCGCAGTGGTCGGCGTGGTCTTCGCCGCGGTGCTCGGGGTCGTGATCGGCTCGCAGCGGGAGCCGAGCGGGCCGACGGTCGACACGCTGCTCGCCCGCGTCGACCGGTTCACGGCGACGTCCGAGAGCTTCAGCTACGAGGCCACGGGCGAGTACGTCACGGGCGTCCCGGGTGAGAGCCCGTTCCGCCGGGTCTCGACCCCGTTCACCTCGACGGGCGCCGAGACGACCGACCGGCGGCGGTACCTGACGGTCTACGAGGGCCAGCAGGCCATCGAGTTCGTGCAGGTCCGCCGGCGGGCGGTGTTCCGGGTGGCCAAGGACCCCGGCGCGCTGGGCACGATCTCGTGGTCGGTCGACGGGGCCAAGAAGGACCGCACACCGATCTCGGTCGAGCCGGGCGTGAGCGCCTACTTCGGGGCCAACCTGGCGGCCCAGGCGGACGCCGAGATCATCCGCCGCGACAAGGGCATGCCCGTCCTGCGCTTCACGGTGCCGCCCGAACCGGCGCCCGGGTTCACGATCGACTACCTCGACTACGAAGCGGAGTTGACCGTCAGCCCCGGCGGCGTACCCTTGCGCCTCGTCGAGCGCCACCGGGTCCGGGACGCCAGCGACGACGGCGACACGACGGCGACGACGACCGACATCCGCTTCTCGGGGTGGGGCGAGCCCGTCGACATCCGCCTCCCGCCCGAGGCGCAGATCGAGCCGGTGAGCGGCATCGACCGTCCCGCCCTCGCCGCCTACCGCACCGTTCCTCTCCTGCAGCCTCAGGCCATCCCCGAGCGGTGGGTGCTCGGCTACGCCGCCGTCCTCGAGGCCAACGAAACCGCCGAAGGCTGCCGCCAGGTCGAGCTCGACTACGTCGATCCCGACGACCCCGACGAGGGCTACCTGTACCTGTGGCAGTTCGAGGTGGCCTGCGCCGACTCGTCGGTGCCGCCCGGCGCCACCGAGGTCGCCATCGGGGACGCCCGCGGGTGGATCCAGGTCGCCAACCGTGCGGTCAACGGACAGTTCGTGTTCGGGTCGACCGTCGTGCAGGCCCACACCGACCTGCCGCCGAGCACGCTGGCGAGCATCCTCGCCGACCTCGTCCCCCTCGCGTTCTCGTAAGGCTCAGCGACCGAAACGGTGGCTGAGCCTTACAAGAACGGGGTGGGGGTAGGAGGGCGAGCTAGGCCGGTGGGGCCGCCGCCGCCGCCGTGGACGGACGAACGCCGTTGCTGCCCGTGGGCACGATGATCGTCGTGGGGTCGACGGCCTGCAGCTTCGTGACACTCACCATGAT
>JBOGIC010000864.1:0-2017 GCA_050744985.1 Acidimicrobiales bacterium | reverse complement strand
TGCACGTCCACGACCAGCTTGAGCGCCGTCCCGACCGGACGCGTGATCGTCACGGTCTCGAGCGTGTCTCCCTGGCCGTTGGACTGCACGGTCGTGCTCTGGGCGAGGCACTGCGTGAGCCCCTGGTTCATCACGTACAGGTTGAGGTCGGTGAACCCGCCGCGGCCGACGGTCGGGAAGATGGCGCGCGGCTCGCTCCACTGCAGCGTCGCCGTGAGCGTGCCGTTCGCCGGCGGCGGGTTGCCACCGGGCTGGGCGATCGCCACGTCGAAGGCCGTGCCGCCGCCCGGGTCGATGTCGACGACGTTGTCGGGCGTGTTGGCGCACCCGGCGAACGCGTTGGCGGTGTTGTCGGGCCGCTGCCCGGTGCCGGTGGCCGTGACGCGGGCCGCATGCCGTAGAGCCTGGTTGCCGGCCGACGAGTGGACGGAGACCCCGCCGGCGGCGATGTTCTCGCCCGTCTGGGCGGCCATGCCCACCTGGAACGCGGGCTCGGCGTCGAACGCGATGTCCTCGGTGATGACGTCGGCACCGTTGGCCACGAGGTTGTTGAGCGCGTTCACATGGTTGTTGACCCCGCCGCCGCTGGCGTTGAACAGCAGGTTGGCGTTCGGCGCCATGTCCTGGACGATCTCGAGCATGGCGGTGCCCTCGTCGCCCGCGCCGGCGGCGAGCACGTTCACCGTCATCGGGAGGTCGCCCAGTGCCTGGGAGGCGGCGAGGTTGCTGACGCCGTCGGAGATCACGCCCACGTCGATGCCGTTGCCGTTGATGCCCGCCGCTTGAGCGAGATCGGCCCGGTGCAGGGCGACGCCCTCGCTGTTGACCGACCCCACGTCGACGTGGCCGTAGCTGGGCGTCGTGACCGACCCCACCCAGGGCAGGGCGGCCGCCACGGCGACCTTCGTCGCGGGTAGGAAGGCCGTCACCATGCCCGTACGGATGCCGAGCGACGGGGGAAGGCTCAGGGTCTGGATGCCGGTGGCGCCGAGCGCCTTGAGCGTCGCCTCCTCAGCCGCGCCGGTCGGGGCCGCGGAGTGGAAGGACAGCTCGATCCGGCCCTCGTTATCGACGTGGACGATGTCGTTGGACAGCGAATCCGGCCCGGCGGCGCGGGCGCCGGGGCCGGGCGCGGGGGCCGTCAACCTCGCGATCGCCTGCTCGACGATGCTCGGCAGCGGGACCGGCCGGCGCGCCTGCGCCCCCGCGAACGGAGCAGGTAGGGCGACCAGCACCGAACCCGCCAAGATGACCGCCGCGACCAAGCCCCCAGCCCGTCGACGCATTCGACTCCCCCTCCTCGGTAACTGGCGGGAGGCTACCCGCCGCCGTCAGTGATCCCGTAGGCAGGCGGCGTGATACTTGCAATCCATGCCAGCCCGCTGACGACCGGCAGCTTTTCGGCCGGGACCCACGCCTGCACCACGCTCGTCGGTGCCTGGCCGGGCACCGCGGGTGTGGTGGCCGTCGTCACCACCTGCACGCCGGCGCGCCGCAGCGCCTCGAGCTCGGTGTCGCCGACCACCCGGTCGGCGTGGATGGCGACTTCGACGGCGCCGTCCGCACGCACGTGCACGACGGGGGTCGACAGCGCGGCCAGCTGGTCGCCGGACGCACCCCGCGCCCGCGCCCCGATCACCTGCAGCGCCGTCTGCACGAGGATGTCGGACGTCTTCGTCAACCCGATCGGCGGCGGCTCGGACGGTGGGGGCGGACCGCTGCTGGGCGGGGACGCGGCGACCTGCCCACCGCAGGCGCCGGCGGCGAGGGCGAGCACCAGCGCGAGGGCGGCACGTCGACTCACGTGTGGTCGGTCGCCTCGACCGCCCAGGCCCTCCCGTCCGACGGGTGCTCGGCCGCCAGGCACAGCGACCATCCCGTACCAGCCTCGTCTCGCTCCCAGCGGTACCAGCGCACGGCCTCGATAGCTTCCTCGATGTCCGGCCAGGCGTCGAGGGCGCCGGCGACGGCGGCCGCCGCCCACCACGCCGCGAACCGCCCCTGGGCCATCCCGCGC
>JBOGIC010000863.1:0-2167 GCA_050744985.1 Acidimicrobiales bacterium | reverse complement strand
TCCCGCGACGCCCTACCGCCACGCCCGCAAAGCCCGCGACCGCCTCCTCACGACCATCGCCGGCCTCGTCGCCGACCGGCGAAGACAACCGACCGGCGACGGCCTCTCGCGGATGCTCCTCGCCCGGGCTCCGGACGGCCGCACGATCACCGACGAGGAAGCGGTGCTCGAGGTGCACCACGTGGTGATCGCCGGGTTCATCGTCTACGCCCTCATGGCCGAGGTCATGTGGCGGCTGCGCGAGAGCCCGATCCTGCTCGCCCGCTGCGCCGCCGAAGTCGACCGCGGCGCGTCGCTCGCCCGCCTCGACACCGCGCGTCAGACCGTCATGGAGGCCAAGCGGGTGGTGCCTCTCGTACCGCTCGCCTTCGGCCGGGCCAAGCGCGACTTCACGTGCGGTGGCTACCGGGTGCCGGCGGGCTGGACGGTCTACCTAGCCCTGCGGTTGTGCAACCTCGACGCGGCCATCTACAAGGAGCCGGAGCAGTTCGACCACACCCGGTTCGGGCCCGACCGGGCCGAGGATCAGAAGCACCCGCTCGGCTTCATCCCCCAGGGGGCGGGACCGCACCGGTGCCTGGGCCTCGACTACTCGACCTACCTGGTGCTCACGTTCCTCACCGTGCTGGTCCGCGACTACCGCTGGGAGCTCCCCGCGCAGGACTTCCGTTACGTGTGGGCGACCGTGCCGCCCGAGCCGCGCGACGGGATGCGGGTGCAGCTCCGGCGCCGGGCCGAGGCCGATTCCAGCGCCCGTTCGAACAGCCGCAACCCCGCCTGACCCGGAAGCGAGTCGACGGTGGCGTCCATCTGGCGGGCCGCCGCCTGACCGTCGGCATCGCCGAACAGCTGCAGCACGACGAAATCGGTCTCGGCCCGCGGCACGATCCCGGTGCCGACGATGGCCCAGAACCGGTCGAGGGCGACACGGGTCACCCGGCGGGCCGTTGCGCTGGCCGCCAGCCGGCGCTCGGCCTCGAGGCGGTAGAAGGCATAGTGCCGCCGCTCGTCGCGGATGAGCCGGCCCAGCACGTCGGCCAGCACGGGGTTAGAGGTGCCCGCGACCAACCGGCCGTACGCCGTGTGGGTGGACAGCTCGTTGACCGCGCCCCACGTCATGAGGGCGGCGGGGAATTCGCGGAACAGCCCCGACGCCAGCCACAGCCCGGCCCGACCTAGCGCACCCGAGCGGCGCCGCGACCGCCGGATCCCCCGTACCCGCTCGACCCGGCCCGGGTACGGCGCGTCCCACGCCAGCGTGGCGCGGTCGGGGTCGAGGCGCACGCCCGCCTCACCGAGGAACCGGCTCAGCGCCTCCCCGTGCCACAGCTCCTCGTAGGCCCAGCACGCGAGAAAGGACGTGACGTGAGGATCCTCTACGACGCGGGTGGACAGCATGTCGCGCAGGAAGAGCATCGTCTGCGACTCGATGTCCATCATGTAGGTCAGGCAGCGGACCTCCGCACCGGACAGCGGGTACGACCGGATGTCCGGCCACGCCACCCCGGCGAGGTCGAGCCGATTCGACCCGCGCAGGTGACGGTCGAGGTTGGCGGCGGCGTCCACGGTTTCCCGTCATTCTGCTACCGGGTGCGCCCGCAGCGCGGCGATCGTCCACTCGAAGGCGGGCACCATGCCCGGGAACGGGTCCCACCCGTTGATCACCCCGAGGAGCTGCGAGTAACGCTCGACACGCGCGTCGGTGCCGGTGGCGAACCGCTCGGCGGTGGCGAGGCGCCACTCGGGCGTGTCGGGCTCGTCCCCTCGCAGAGCGTCGACGATCGGTCGCAACCGAGACGCCGCCTCCGGAGACGCCGGGTCGACCCCGCGGGCCAGCGCGGCGCCCGCGTGCTCGGCGACGACCGTCTCGACGCCCGTCGCACGAGCCGGGGTGACCGCCTCACCCGAGCCCGCCTGGCGCAGCGCCGAGTGGGCCCCGGCCATGCCGCGCACCCGCGCCCGAAACGCCGGCGCCTGCACCAGTTCGGCCAGCTCGACCCACGCGTCGACCTGGGTCGGCGTCGGGTCGTCGGGAAGGTCGGCTGTGACCGAGCGCAGCCGCGGCTCGAACCCGGGGTCGATGTCGAGGCCCCCGAAGACCTCGTCGTAGTAGTCGCGGAGAATGCGGTTGCGTCCCTCCGCGGACAGTTGCGCGAGCTTGTTCATG
>JBOGIC010000862.1:0-4230 GCA_050744985.1 Acidimicrobiales bacterium | reverse complement strand
CGCGATCCGGGCGTGGAGGGGCCACGCGCCGGGCCCGGTGGGCACCCGCGCGCCGAGGACGAGATCGGCCCGCGCCTCGACGACGGGGCCGGCGACCTGCGGCAGGTCGGCCGGGTCGAGCGACGCGTCCGCATCCATGAAACAGACGACGTCGGCCTCGGCGGCGAGAAGGCCGGCGTGGCACGCGGCGCCGAAGCCCCGGTGGGGCTCGTGGACGACCGTGGCGCCCAACTCCTCCGCCCGCGCCGCCGAGCCGTCGGTCGAACCGTTGTCGGCGACGACGGCGCGGTAGCCGCGCGGCAGGCGGCCCAGCACCCACGGCAGGGCCTCCACCTCGTCCAGGACGGGGAGGACAACGTCGATCGAAGTCACGCCGGCTACAGCCTCCCCCGATCGCGCCTCGTCCCACGCTTACGATTCGCTGAACTGTGGGCGGGGACCGTGTTCGCCGAGGGACGGGTCCGTACGCTGGTCGGGTGACCCGCGTGCTGGTCGTCGACGACGATGCGACGGTGGCCGAGGTGGTCTCGCGGTACCTCGACCGTGAGGGGTTCGCGGTGGAGTCGATCAGCGACGGGGCCGTGGCCCTTCGGCGCGCCGCCGCCGATCCGCCCGATCTGGTGGTGCTCGACCTGATGCTGCCCGGCCTCGACGGCCTCGAGGTGTGCCGGCGGCTCCGCCTGCTGGCACCCATCCCGGTCATCATGCTGACGGCGCGCGGCAGCGAGGGCGACCGCATCGTGGGCCTCGACCTGGGCGCCGACGACTACGTCACCAAGCCCTTCTCACCCCGGGAACTGGTGGCGCGTATCAAGTCGGTGCTGCGGCGCGCCCAGGGACCGCTGGCGGCGGCGGGCGACGGGGCGAGCCGGCTCGCCGCCGGTGACATCGACGTCGACGTGCTCGCACGGGAGGTGACCGTCGCCGGAAACCCCGTGAGCCTCACGCAACGGGAGTTCGAACTGCTCGTGTTCCTGATGCGCCATCCGCGCCAGGCGTTCACCCGCGAGGCGCTGCTCGAACAGGTGTGGGGCTACACGTACGGCGACACGTCGACGGTGACCGTCCACGTCCGGCGGCTGCGGGAGAAGGTGGAGGCAGACCCGTCGCAGCCGGCACACATCCAGACGGTGTGGGGCGTGGGGTACCGGTTCACCCCGTGAAGAAGGCGCTGGCGGTCGCCGTCGCCGGCACCCTCGTGACGACGGTCGTGTCGATCGCCGTCGGGATGAGCGCCGGGGACTCCCTGATGCTGGCGGCGTGGGCCGTGGCCGCCGCCGGAGCGGCCGGACTGCTCGGCGCCGCGGTGCTGGCGGCGACCCGCACGCGCACGATCGCCACACAGGTCGTCGTCGTCGCCGTCACGGCCGTGGCCGCCGTGGGCGCCGCGACACTGGTGGCGGCAGCGGGCATGTACGTGTCCGACCACGACCTCCACGTGCTCGCGGTGGTGCTGCTCGCGGGCGGGACCGCCGGCGTCGTGGTGGCGCTGGTGCTGGGCGAACGGGTGGCGGCCAGCAGCCGCTCCCTCCGCTTGGCCGTGCAGGGCATCGCCGCCCAGGCACCCCCGGGAGCACCGGGCGAGACCGCCGCCGAGGAGCTGGCGGCCCTGGCCCGGGAGCTCGACGTGATGTCGGCCCGGCTCGAGGAGGCCCGGGCGTCCGAGCAGGCCCTCGAGGAGTCACGCCGGGAGCTGGTGGCCTGGGTGTCCCACGACCTGCGCACGCCCCTCGCCGCCATCCGGGCCATGACCGAGGCCCTGGAGGACGGCGTGGTCGACTCGCCCGAGACCGTCGAGCGCTACCACCGCACGATCCGCCAGGAGGCGGACCGGCTCTCCGAGCTCGTGGACGACCTGTTCGAGCTGAGCCGCATCCACGCCGGCGCCCTGCGGCTGCAGATGGAGCGGGCGTCGCTGGTCGACATCGTGTCCGACGCCATCGCCGCGGCCGGCCCGGTGGCGTCGGCCAAGGGCGTCCGGCTCGAGGGCAGGCTCAGGGAGGAGCCGCCCGAGCTGCTGCTGAGCACCCCGGAGTTCTCCCGGGTGCTGCGCAACCTGATCGAGAACGCCATCCGCCACACGCCGAGCGACGGCACGGTCTTCGTGGAGGCCGGAGCGGACGGGGAGGCGGCCTACGTGTCGGTCGCCGATGGCTGCGGGGGCATCCGGCCCGAGCACCTCGACCGGGTCTTCGAGGTCGCCTTCCGGGGCGAGGACGCCCGCACGCCGGGCCAGGACAACGGCGCCGGCCTCGGCCTCGCGATCGCCAAGGGCCTCGTCGACGCCCACGCCGGCGAGATCGTCGTGGCCAACGAAGGCGACGGCTGCCGGTTCACGGTGCGTTTGCCGCTCGCACCCGGCGCATGAGGGTCCTCGTCACGGGCGGGGCGGGGTTCATCGGCTCCCACGTCGTCGACGCCTTGGTGGCGGAGGGCCACGACGTCGTCGTGCTCGACCGCGTGCCGCCGCCGGCGTGGGCCCACCCCCACGCCCGCTACGAGGTGGGCGACGTGCAGGACCCCTCGGCCTGGGCGGGCGTGCTGCGGGGTGTCGAGGCCGTCTCCCACCAGGCGGCGCGCGTCGGGCTGGGCGTCGATTTCGCCGACGTGGGTGGCTACGTCGCCGACAACGACGGCGGGACCGCCGCCGGCCTGTTCGCCCTGCACCACGCCGGCTTCACCGGACCGTTCGTCCTCGCCAGCAGCATGGTCGTCTACGGCGAAGGCCGCTACCGGTGCGCCGAGGACTGTGCCGGCGACGCCGGCGACGATGTGGTCGTGCGCCCTGGTCCCCGCCCCGCCGCGCGTCTGAACGCCGGACGGTTCGAGCCGCCGTGCCCGCGCTGCGGCGCCGACCTCGTCGCCGAGCCGGTCAGCGAGGACGCGCCGCCGGATCCCCGCAACGTCTACGCCGCCACCAAGCTCCACCAGGAGCACCTGGTGGCCGCCTACGCCCGGGAGCACGACGGCACCGCGGCCGTGGCCCTCCGATACCACAACGTCTACGGGCCGCGGATGCCTAGGGACACGCCCTACGCGGGGGTGGCCAGCATCTTCCGCAGCGCCCTCGCCGGCGGGCGGGCGCCGCAGGTCTTCGAGGACGGCCGCCAGACCCGGGATTTCGTCCACGTCGCCGATGTCGCCCGGGCCAACGTGGCCGCCCTGGCCGGGACCTCGCCGGTGGGATTCACGGCCTTCAACGTCTGCAGCGGGGAGCCTCGCACGGTCGCCGAGCTGGCCGGCGCCCTCTGGACGACCCTCGGCCGCGACCCCGACGCCCGGCCCGTGCTCACGGGCGAGTGGCGCCCGGGCGACGTCCGCCATGTCTTCGCCTCCCCCGATCGGGCGGCACGCGAGCTGTCGTTCCGGGCGAGCGTCGACTTCGCCGAGGGCCTCGCCGAGCTGGCCACCTCGCCGTTCTTGTAAGGCGCAACCACCGAATCGGTGGTTGCGCCTTACAAGAACGGAAGAGCAGTCAGCCCCCGCCGCCGAGGCGGATCCGGGCGTGGTGCTCCTGGCCGGAGGCGTCGCGCCAGCCGACGTCGACGCTCTCGCCGGGCCGGTGCACCTCGAGCAGGGTGGTAAGCCCGGCCGGGTTGGCGACAACCACGCCGTCGATCGACGTGATCACGTCGCCCCGGGCCATTCCGGCCGCCTGGGCCGGCGTGCCGTCGCCCACACTGGTCACGGGCGCACCGGCCACGTTCGTGCGCGCCCGCGACACCTGGATGCCGAGGAAGCCGCGGGGGCCGAGCTGCACGGTGGACGTGGCCCGCCCGGACCGGATCTGGTTGGCGATCGCCATCGCCCGGTCGACGGGTATGGCGAGGCCGATGTTGCCCGCCTCCCCGTCGCGACCGATGCCGGAAGCGGCGGTGTTCATGCCGACCACGCGGGCCGACGAGTCGATGAGCGGGCCGCCCGAGTCACCGGGCTGCAGCGGCACATTGGTTTCGATCAGGCCTTCCAGGGTCTCGGACGTGCCCGAGGACGGGTCGTGCGCCGTCGCCTCCTGGTCGAGGGCGGTCACCGTGCCGGACGTGACCTCGGGGACGCCGCCCCGACCCAGGGCGTTGCCGATGGCGACCACCTCGTCGCCGAGGGAGACCTTGGACGCGTCGCCGACCTGGGCCGCCTTCAGGCCCGACACCCCCTGGATCCGCAGGAGCGCCACGTCCTCGGTGCGGGCCCGTCCGAGCACGGTCGCCGTGTGCACCGACCCCGAACCGC